>DATEOL010000277.1:0-4953 GCA_035274025.1 Gemmatimonadales bacterium
CTCGACCAGCGGAACGATGTGCGGCTCGCAGGCCGCGAGAATGGTCCCGCCGATGTATGCCTGGTAGCCCGGCTCCGGAACGAGGCAGACGTCACCGGGATTCGCGACCGCCAGCGGGAGGTGCGCGATTCCTTCCTTCGAGCCGATGAGCGGAAGCGTCTCGGCCTGGGGATCGAAGCCCTGGCCGAAGCGGCGCTCCAGATACGCGGACGCCGCCTTGCGGAACGCCGGCAGGCCCTGCTGGAATCCGTACTTGCTGAGCGAGGGATCGAGCACCGCCTCCCGCAGCGCCTCGACCACGGGACCCGGGGGCGGCGTATCGCTGTCGCCTGCGCCGAGGTCGATCACGTCGCGACCCGCTTCGATGAGCCGTCGCTTGATGGTGGGGATTTCCGCCAGCGGATATCCTGGAAGGGCGCGTACCCGTGCGCTCGACTCTATCACGCCGCCTCCGCCCGCACCGGATTGGACAGCACACCGATCCCCGAAATTTCGACTTCGACGACATCCCCGGCGTTGAGCGGGCCGGTTCCTGCCGGGGACCCGGTGAGCACGAGGTCACCCGGATCGAGGGTGATGGCAGCGCTGATGTACACCAGCAGGTCCGGGATCGGGAAGATCATGTCAGACGACTTTCCGCGCTGTCTCTCTTTCCCGTTTACGCGCCCAACGACCTCGAGGTTGCGCCAGTCGAGCCCCTCGACGACCCCGGGAAGCACCGGGCAGAACGTGTCCCATCCCTTGGCCCGGGCCCACTGCGCTTCCTTCTTCTGGAGATCGCGGGCCGTCACGTCGTTGGCGCAGGTGAAGCCCCGGATGGCGCCCTCGGCTTGCTCGCGATTGGCGCGGCGGAGCCGCTTGCCGATCACGATCGCGATTTCAGCTTCGTGCTCGACCAGCGTGGACTCGGGAGGCAGCACGATCGCATCGCCTGGCCCGATGAGCGAGCTCACCGGCTTGAAGAACACGACGGGCTCTTTGGGGAGGTCGTTTCCCATCTCGCGAACGTGGGCCGGATAGTTCCGCCCGATGCACACGATCTTGCCAGGCTTCGTCACCTACACCTCCGCTCCGATGCCGAACTGCGCGAAAAAATCCTCACACCGGGTTCGAACCTGCGCCCAGGGCCCGATCACCCGCTCCGCCGGCGGCAGCCCCTCGAGGATGAGGGGTCCGTAGCGCTTGACGGCCACGCGGCGGTCGAGCAGCACCACGACGCCGACGTCCGAACGGCTCCTGATCAGTCGCCCGAAACCCTGCTTGAGCTTGAGGGCCGCGTGCGGCAGCAGGTATGACCAGAACCCGTCCTCTCCCTGTTCCGACAGGCGCTCCAGCCGCGCCGCGGTGAGCGGCTCTGACGGAACCTTGAAAGGTAGCTTGCAGAGAACGAGGGCGCGGAGCGCCCGTCCAGGCACATCCACTCCTTCCCAGAACGAATCGGTCCCCAGCAGGATGGCCCGTCCGCTGTCGCGAAAACGGCGCAGGAGCTGGTCCCGGGGCGCCTCCCCCTGCACCAGCAGGGGCCAGCGCGCGCCAAGCCCCAGCCGGAGCGCGCTGGCCGCACGCCGGAGCGCGCCATGGGAGGTGAAGAGCACGAACATGCCTCCGTCCGAGGCAGCGGCCAGCTCCTCCACCACGTGGGCCACGGCCTGGTCATGTCCCAGCTCATCGTCCCGGGGATCGGGGAAGTCGGTGGGGACCCCGAACACGCACTGGGCGGTGAAGTCGAAGGGCGAAGGCAGGATCTCCTTCACCGTCACCGGGTTGGGCTCGATCGCGAGGCCAGTCCGCCTTTCCAGGAAGTCGAATTCCCCGCCGGCCGCGAGCGTGGCACTCGTCATCACGACGGTCTTCAACCGGTCGAACAGCGTCTCGCGGAGGATCGGCGCCAGGTCGAGCGGAACCGCGTGCAATCCCACGTGCTGGTTTCTGGCATCGGTGCGCTCGATCCAGCGGACTGTCGGCGGTCCCTGCGGCGCAGGCTGCAGGGTCTGCGCGAGTCCCTCGGCGGTCGTCTCGATGCGGCGGAGCACCGCGCGGATCTCGGTGAGCAGCGCGAGCCGCTTCTCGGAGAGATCCTCGCTGCTGAGCCGGTCGGCGATGATCTCGACGGCGTCGCGCAGCCGGCGGAACCCGAGCAGGGTGTCGTGCAGCGCGGGGCCGAGGCCCTGCTCCCACACCGGATCGTCAGGGAACGAGTCCTCGATGCGCAGCACACCGCCCTGCACTTCGGCCAGTCGCGTGAAAAGCTTCGAGAAGACCGCTTCGCTGGCGCGGCGCGCCTCGACCAGGGCGGGGAGCAGGCGTTGCTGAATGACATCGAGACTCGCGCGACTCATCATGTCACCCGAGCGCGAAAGCTCCAGCGCCAGCGCGGGAACCAGTCCACGTCCGTTCCGCTCGAAGCGGGCGAGCATCCGTCGCACCCCGCGACTGGTCACCTGGAGACCGAGATGGGCCGCCGAGACGTCCTCGAGGTGATGGGCCTCGTCGAGGATCAGGCGCTGATAGGGAGGAAGCACGGCGGCATCCTGCCAGTTGTCGGACGCCTGGCGAATCGCGAGATCCGCCGTGAGCAGGTGGTGGTTCACGACGACGATATCCGCCTCCGCGGCGCGACGCCGGGCCCGGAACAGGAAGCACCGATCGAAGTGGGGACAGCGAAGCCTGGTGCAGATGTCCGACTCGGCGGCCACCTCGTCCCACACCTCCGAGGTCGGCGGCGCGGGAAGGTCCGCGAGCGTACCGTCGGATGTGCGCGACGCCCACTCGGTGAGGCTCACCAGCTCCTGGAGGCGCTCGGGTTCGAGCAGGGACTGCTGGTGACTCATCGCCTGCTCGAGTCGCGAGAGGCAGAGATAGTTGCGCCAGCCCTTGAGCAGCGCCCACGTCGGCCGGTACTCGCTCTGCTCCAGCGCGCGGGCGAGGACTGGCAGGTCCTTCCCGACCAGCTGCTCCTGGAGATTGATGGTGTTGGTGCTGACGATCGTGCGTTCCTTGTTTGCCCGGGCCCAGGCGAGCGCGGGAACCAGGTACGCGAAGCTCTTCCCGACGCCGGTACCGGCTTCGAGCAGCACCACACCCCCATCGTTGTAGGCGTCGCTGATATGCGCGGCCATGTCGCGCTGGCTGGGGCGGTCCTCAAACGCGCCGAGGATCGGCGCGATCGGCCCGCGCTCGCCCAGGGTCTCGACGACATCGAGGGGATCGAGTCGCGTTTCCGGCGCGGCTGGCGCGACTTCGACGACGACGTACAGCGCGTCCGCCGAGTTGTTGAGGATGCCGAAGCCCACGCCGCCGTCGTGAAGCCGCGCGGCAACGTGCAGGTCGGGCGGCGACGGCTCGAGCAAGCCGCTCGGGTGATTGTGCAGGACCATCTGACCGGCGCGCGCGATGCCGGGAAGTGCCAGGACCATGTCGGCGGTCCCGCGCGCGACCGCGCGCGCTTCGATCACCACACCGTTGATATCGAGCGTGGCGACAAAGCAGACCTCCCTGCCCCCGGCGGCGGAGATTTCTGCGGAGAGGTAGTCTCGAACCGGAGGGGAAAGGCGGGAGGTCATGAAAGCAAGGTAAGCGCCTCTCGCGACTCAGGTCTTCAATTCTTTTTTCTTTGCAGCGGGGAACAACACGTTGTTCAGGATCAGTCGATAGCCCGGGGAGTGCGGATGCAATGACAGGTCGGTCGGCACATCACCGATCTGGTGCTGCGGATCCTCGGGATCGTGGCCGCCGAAGAACGTCCAGGTCCCCTTCCCCCGGTCACCGTGGATGTACTTGACCCAGGGCGCGCCGGCTTCCTCGGCGAGGATCGTGATGCCGGGCTTGAGTGTCTTGCGGGTGAACGATGTAGTCAGTCCGTAGAAATCGGGAATCACCTCGCGGTGATTCTGCACCAGCATCGTGGCGACCGGATCGATCTTCGCGCTGAAGTTGAAGAGGGTATAGCTGCCGAGCGGCTGGCGGCCGCCGAGGGAGTTCACCTGGTGCCCGTCGATGTCCGAGAACACCGCGGCCATCGGGCTCTGCTCCAGCCGGGCATCCTGGAAGGCGAGCGCCAGCTCCCACTTCATCTTCGACCCGGCCTGCGGATCCATCGGCGTCCCGTCGGCGTAGCTCGCCGCGATGTCGATCCCCTCGCTCGCGAGCGCCAGATCGAGCGTCTCCGTCGCCGTGCACATCGCGAAGAGAAATCCGCCGTTCTCGACGAACGCCGCGATCGATTTCGCCACGGCGCGCTTGAGGGCCGGGACATTGGGATAGCCGAGCTGCCGCGCCATCCGCTGGTTGCGGTCGACCATCTCCGCGAGCCAGGGCGCGCCGGAGTAGTTCAGGTAGAACTTGGAGTACTGGCCGGTGAAGTCCTCGTGGTGCAGGTGCAGCCAGTCGAATTCCTTGAAGCTGGGCCCGAGCACTTCGGCGTCCCAGATCTTCTCGAACTTGATGCCGGCATAGTTGAGCGCCATGGTGACGGCGTCATCCCACGGCGCGGCGTTGGGCGGCGCATAGACCGCAACCTTGGGCGCCTTCTCCAGGGGAACCGAGTCCGCGTTGGTGCCCTGGATTTCCGCCTTGATCTCGGCCGCACGCCCGTCGTCGATGTTCTCGATGGTGATGCCCGACAGCGTCGCGTCGCGCGCGGCGGCCGAAGACGCGGGAATCAGGAACGACCCGCCCCGCCAGTTGAGCAGCCAGTCGCCGCGCTCGCCGCGCTCGAGCGCGCGGAACGCGAGGCCATACGCCTTGAGATGGTCGGCCTGCCGGTCGTCCATGGGGACGAGCAGCCACGGCGCCATCCGGTGCCGGACGAAACGCGGCCGCATCATCGCGGCCGCGCCGAGCGCTACGAATTCACGTCGCTTCATCCCCTGGGAATACCTCCACGTACCGAGTCGAGCAGCCTGCGCGCCTGCGGGGCCACCGCGCTCTCGGGGTACTCGAGGATCAGCTCTT
>DATEOL010000278.1:0-2087 GCA_035274025.1 Gemmatimonadales bacterium
GCCCTGGCCCGGATTCATCGTCGCTCCCAGCCCGGAGTGCGAGACGATCGCCGACTCGCTCGAAGCAGCAGGTTCACGCCGCGCCGGCGTGGACGATCTCGATGCCACCCGGATCCTCGCGGGCTGGCCCGCGCTGGGTCACGAGGTCGACGAGAAGACCCTGCCGCAGGAAGTTCGCTTCGAAGAGCTGGGCGGCGTGTCGTACACCAAGGGTTGTTACGTCGGACAGGAAACGGTGGCCCGGGTCCATTTCCGCGGCCACGTCAATCGCCAGCTCCGCGGTCTCGCGTGGGAAGGACCGCCACCGGAACAGCCCGCGATCGAGGCGGGTAACAAATCGGTGGGCAGACTGACCTCGGCGCTCCAGGTGGAAGAGCGCGGATATGGACTCGCGATGCTCCGGCGCGAAGTGGAGCACGGCGCCGTGGTGTCGATCGGGGGCATGAACGCGACGGTGGAGCGACTGCCCTTCCCGGTTCCCGCGGTCGCCGCATGAAACCACCAGGCGATCTGGCAAGCTGGCGATCTGGCGACCTGGCCGGCATCCCGGGGCGCAAGATCGCTGGATCTCCAGCTCGCTGGATCGTTACTGGGTTTTCGTGGTGTCGCGAGCCATGCTGTCCGCCGGGGCGGCAGCCGCGGAATCCGTCGCGGGGGCGGCCGCAGTCGCCGCGCTGTCAGCCAGAGGCGCCTGCTCGGCCTTCGGCCCGCAGGCCGCCAACCCGAGAAGGGCGACAACCATCGCCAACTTCGACATCTGCACTCCTTGTCATGGGGGATGTAGGCAGTGATCGAGGGGCGGGCATCGTGCCCGCCCGGGTACCATTCAGACCGTCACTGTCGCCGGTCTCCAACAGCCGCTCAAGATAAGGCTGCACAACCGCCCGTCAACATGGAACACTATCCAGCAACACTCGGCGATCTCAGGAACAGTCCCTGGGGCGCAGCTCCGCGCGCGACGCGCTCGGTACGCGATGAAATCCGCGCCAACCTGATCGCGGCACTGGAGCGGGATGACGAGCTCTTCCCCGGCATTCACGGGTACCAGGACACCATCGTCCCCCGCATCGTGAACGCCCTCCTCGCGCGCCACGACTTCATCCTGCTTGGCCTGCGCGGCCAGGCGAAGACCCGGATCCTCCGCGCGCTCACCAGCCTGCTCGACGAGCGCATCCCGATCATCACCGGGAGCGAAGTCAACGACGATCCGTTCCGTCCCCTCTCGAAGTTCGCCCGCGAGCGCATCGGGGAGATGGGAGACCGGACGCCGATCTCCTGGCTCTCGCGCGACCAGCGCTTCGTCGAGAAGCTGGCCACGCCCGACGTGACCATCGCCGACATCATCGGTGATGTCGACCCGATCAAGGCGGCGCGCGGCGGTCATCTCCTGTCCGACGAGCTGACCATGCACTTCGGCCTGCTCCCGCGGGCCAATCGCGGCATCTTCGCGATCAATGAGCTGCCCGACCTCTCGGCCAAGATCCAGGTCGGCCTCTTCAACATCATGCAGGAAGGCGACGTGCAGCTGAAGGGCTACCCGGTCCGCCTGCCGCTCGACGTGGTGCTCTGCTTCACCGCGAATCCCGAGGATTATACCGCGCGCGGCAAGATCATCACCCCGCTCAAGGACCGGATCGGGTCGGAGATCCTCACCCACTACCCGAAGAGCGTCGAGCTGGGCATGGCGATCACCACGCAGGAGGCGTGGGTCGAGCGGGGCCGGTCGATCGTGGTGCCGGAATTCATCGTCGAGGTGATCGAGCGGGTGGCCTTCGAGGCGCGCGGGGATCGGCGGGTCGACAAGCGAAGCGGGGTGAGCCAGCGGCTCCCGATCAGCGTCCTCGAGCACGCGGTGTCGAACGCCGAGCAGCGCGCGATTCGTGAGGGCGAGAGCGAGATCGTCCCGCGGATCACCGACGTCTACTCGGCCACCGCCTCGATGACCGGCAAGCTCGAGCTGGAATACGAAGGCGAGCTGGTGGGCAGCGACGTCATCGCGCGCGAGCTGATCCGGCGCGCCGCGGGCCTGACCTTCACCGAGCGGGCCGGCGAACTCGACGTGGAGCGGGTCGTGGCGTGGTTCGACG
>DATEOL010000279.1:0-3552 GCA_035274025.1 Gemmatimonadales bacterium
GCTCCGGTGCCCTCGAGGAGCCGGCGGGCCTGCGGACTCAGCCCGAATTCTCCACCCGTGGCAACGTTTCGCGGCGAGCCCGCGGCGGCGAGACGCTTGCGCAGCTCCTCGCGATCGGGCGAGCCCTTCGCCTCGGCCGCCGCTGCCAGTGCCGGATCGGCGAGCAGGGCCAGGAGGATGTGCTCCATCCCCACGAAGGAATGTCCCAGCGACCTGGCTTCGAGCTGGGCGGCTTCCGCGAGCAGTCGGGCCGCGTCGCCGAGGGGCGGCGGGACCGGCGCGTCCGGTTCAGTCATGTCAGAAGGGGGTTGCTTCGTCGATCAGCATCACCGGAATGCCGTCCTCGACCCGATAGACGAGCCGGCAGGCGTGACAGACCAGCTGTTCTTCGGGCTCCGGGCGGTATTCCAGGTCGCCCTTGCACTTCGGGCAGGCAAGAATCTCGAGCAGCTCGGGGGAAAGGCTCATTGGGTTACGAGTCACGAGTCAGGGGAAACAAAACCGAACCGCTCCAGCATTGCTGGATCCCGCCGCCAGCGTGGCAGCACCTTCACCCACGTCTCCAGGTAGACGCGGCCGCCCATCAACTGCTCCAGCCGGGTGCGCGCGTGCTTCCCGATGGCCTTGATGGTCCGGCCATTCTCGCCGATCAGGATGCCCTTCTGCGAATTCCGCTCGACGTACAGCGTGGCACGAATGTATACCGGGTCCGAGCCCTCGCGGAATTCGTCCACCTCGGCGGTGAACGAATATGGAAGCTCGTCGGAGAGGAGCTCGAAGGCGGCCTCTCGCAGAAATTCGACGACGAAGAAGCGGAGGGGCTGGATGCCGAGATCGCCGGGGTCGTACTCGAAGTCACGCTCCGGGAGCA
This sequence comes from Gemmatimonadales bacterium, assembly GCA_035274025.1. Lineage (GTDB taxonomy): Bacteria > Gemmatimonadota > Gemmatimonadetes > Gemmatimonadales > GWC2-71-9 > SZUA-320. The sequence goes on from DATEOL010000279.1 coordinate 872, forward strand.
GCGGGACAATCGCGCCCAGCAAATCAGGGATCCCCGCCCCAGTCGTCGAAGAAACCGGGAACCCAAGACCGTCGGTCTGGCGGTCCGTCGATCCCTCGGTCTGGTCCGACTTGGTGTAGACCGTGAGGACCGGCGCCCGGGGAGGTCGCTCGAGTCCCGCGAGGCGCGCAAAATCAGGTGCCGGCGCCGCGGCGGCCTCGTGCAGGTGGAGGATTACGTCGGCGCGTTCGATCACACCGAGTGCCGCGTCGCGCATCCGCTCCTGCAGCAGGTAGGCGGGATCGAGGAGTCCCGGCAGGTCGTGGAAGACCATTTGCACCGCGCCTTCGGTCCGAAGACCCACGACCGGAAGCCGCGTGGCCTGGGCCTTCGGGCTGACGATCGCGAGATGTTCCCCGACCAGGGTATTGAGCAGAGAGCTCTTGCCGACGTTGGGCGCGCCGGCGAGCGCGATATGCCCGCATCGCGTCGACTCAGCCATCACCGCGGCCTGGCAGCGGGCGCTCCAACACCGGGGGACTGATAGTCCAGCACGGCATCGGAATCGGGGTCGAGTGCCACGATCATGCCGGCATCGGCGTCGAAGGCCAGGATGAAGAGACCATCCTGGGTCCAGTCGACCCCGAGGCCGAACTGGATACCCGGAGGACTGATGATCCGGCGTCCCGAACCATCGGGGTTGACGACCTCGATCCGGTGCGTCGTCGAGTTGACGAAGGCGATGCGGGCTCCGTCGGGAGACCAGGCCGGCGTGTGCGCGGCCGCGGCGATTTCGGTGATCGTGTGGGCGACGACGTCGTAGATCTCGATCCTGTCGGGAAGCAGGTTGACCACCGCCATCCGGGATCCGTCCGGGGAGAGCGTCGGCGCCGCATGGTTGCCCTGAATGAACGGAATGGCCTGGTCCTCCGACCCGTCGGGGCGCATGCGGCGGATGTGCCAGCCCTGGTCGGAGCGGGAATAGTAGATCCACTGCCCATCGGGGGAGAACTCGGGGTAGAGCGACCAGGTATCCGGGGGCGCGCTGAGCAGGGTCACCTGCCCGTCGGGGAGCACCAGCCGCAGCGGTCCGCCGCCCTTGTCGTCGGCGACCAGCATCTGGCCATTGGGAGACCAGTCCGAGGTGAACGGATCGATCGCGCGGGAGAGCGACGTGCTCGACGCGACGCGCCCGTCGGTCTCGAAGATCTCCAGGGACGTCGCGGTGAGGCCGGTGACGTGGGACAGCGGTCCCACGAAGACGCGGAGGACATCGGCGAAGGCGTTCCCCTGGACCGTGACCGTGCCACGACCCGGTCCGCCGGCGGTGATCTGGGGTCCCTGGATGGAAAGATTGGATGACGGCTGGGTCAGGGTGATCGGCTCATCGCGGGCATTGCCATGTCGATCGACGACCTTCGAGCGCGAGAGGAACCTGGCTCCAACCTCCACGATCGTGTCCTGCGGAGCGATGATGAGGGCGTACGCCAGGCCGGGCGAGGCGATGTACTGAACCGTCGCCGCATACCCCAGCTCCGGCACGGACACGCGGACTTCCGCCGGGCCGGCGACGGAGCCGAGCTGGACGCGTACCGTGGCGCGGCCGCGGCTGTCGGTCGCGATCGCAGTCGACGGGGAGAACACGCTCTGCCCGACGACGGGTGCCACCAGCAGCGTTGGCTGGCCGTCGGTGAGCGTGGCATCGAAGCGGACGATGACGCCCTCGGCAATGCCCTGCGGCCCGACGATGTCGACGACCAGTGCCTGGGTGAACGTGGTGAGGACGGTGTCGGACTGGTTGGCCCCGGCGACGACCGTGATGCCGGGATCGCCGTGCGGGTCCTCAGGCTCGGAGCACGCGATGCCCGCGAGTGCGACGACGGTGAGGATGCGGAGCTTCCAACCGCGATTCATGGCAGAAAAGTACCGGTCACGGATGGGAAAAGAACGAGCGCGAGCGGGTTGAAAAATGTGAGGTGAATGTGAGTGCGCGATGGGGGTGAAAGCATGAAGCCCCGCTCCAGTCGGAACGGGGCTTCACAGGGGAGGCTGACGACGGCCTACTCTCCCACCACCTCTCAGTGGCAGTACCATCGGCGCTGCAGGGCTTAACGGCCGTGTTCGGAATGGGAACGGGTGTGGCCCCTGCGCGCTAATCGTCAGCCATTTCTCAGTCGCGAGTCAGGAGCGGCGAGTCGCAAGAAGACTCACGGCTCACGCGCTCGAAGACTCGCGACGTTCGTAGATCCAGGATGGGAATATTGAAGCACCGTAGAATCAGAAAAATTTGGAGAGATCAAACTGCACGGGCGATTAGTAGCGCTCGACTGAAGGGGTTGCCCCCCGTACATCTGCGCCCTATCAACCTGGTAGTCTCCCAGGGCCCTTTAGGAGTCTTAAGACTCAGGAGCGTTCATCTTGGGAAGAGTTTCCCACTTAGATGCATTCAGCGGTTATCTCGACGTGACATCGCTACCGGGCGCTGCCCCTGGCGGGACAGCCCGTACACGAGCGGTCACTTCATCCCGGTCCTCTCGTACTAAGGATGACATCCCTCAACGCTCCCACGCCCACGACGGATACAGACCGAACTGTCTCACGACGTTCTGAACCCAGCTCATGTACCACTTTAACCGGCGAACAGCCGGACCCTTGGGACCTTCTCCAGCCCCAGGATGTGATAAGCCGACATCGAGGTGCCA
>DATEOL010000280.1:0-4799 GCA_035274025.1 Gemmatimonadales bacterium
TTCGCGATGGTTTCCCGACCTACGTTGCCCCGCGCGCCGCCTCCCGCGCGGTAGCCGGCGACGAGCACGTTGTCGGGTCCGGCCGGAACCGCTCGGCCGGTCGCGAGTCCGCCGAACCGGATCCGCCCGCGGGTTCGCTCGACTTCGTAAATGCGCTCACCGGGCGCGCCGAACTGGAGGCTGCCGGGATTGCGCCAGCGCACCCACACCTCGCCCACCTGGTTGGTGCGTGGATCGCGGACGACGCGGATATCGGACTCGGAGAGTCCCGCGCGCAGGAGCTCCTCGCGGAGCATCGGCTCCTCGACCCGGGCTCGCGGGCCGCTCAGCTCGCGCACCTCAAGCGTTTCGCCGACGAGGACCGGGACGTTGCGCAGCCTGAAGCCCTGTCCCGGCTCCCCGTTTCCGCCGCCCACCGTTTCTCCGTCGTAGCTCCGGATCTCCGACGCCCACGCGGCATTGAGATATGCGCCGCGGAAGACGGAGCGCGCGGGCGGACCATCGTTGCGCCGACGGGCGCGGATCCACGCGAGCGGAATACCGAATCGGGCCAGCAGCGGGTTGGCGCTGGCGGGCGAGCCCGGCCAGGGGAGCGCAACCATGCCGGGAAGGACGAGGCCGCGCGTGTCGTCCCGCTCGCGCACCGGTACCCATGCCTCGCCATTCCATCCCTCCCACTCGAGCGCGGGGCCCTGGTCCTCACCGATGACTTCCTCGATGTCGAGGAACAGGCTGATTTGATCCGCGGGCAGCGGGGCATCGAAGCCGAGGTACAGTGTCGGCGAGAGGTCGGCAACGGGAGAGAACGGCGCGAATGGCGTCCCGCGCGTGATCGCCGCGTCGCTCTGGTCGGTGAACGCGAAGTCGTTCTCGGTGAACGTGCGGCCGGGCGCCATGGGCCGTGAGCGCCAGGTATACCCGAGGCGCAGCCGCTCGATGTTGGGCGGGCGCACCTGGATGATCGGATAGATGTTGATCTGGCCCTGGTCGTCCTTCCATTTCACCAGCGTGACGATGCCGTAGCCCCCCGAGGTGAGCCGGGCCCTGATCCAGCGGGCGGTGATACCGGAGTACTCCGACGCCTCGATGTCCTCCGGAACGGTGAACGTGATCTCCGATCCGGCCGCGCCGAATTCGGTGAACGTGAGCGAGCCCTGCGACGAGGGCGGGGCCGAGGCACCGAGAAGGACCCAGCGGCGGCCATTCCAGTACTCCCACGCGACGGTCGGCGGGGTCATCGACGGAGGTTGAGCTCCCGAGCCCAGGGCGGCTCCCTGCGGCGTCATCGACTTCAGCAGGTTGAGCGCGTCGATGATGTCCTGGGAGCTCTGCTTCATCTCCGTGGCTGCATCACGGAATCGCGTGTCGTTGACATTCTTGAAGTTGAACAACGCGTTGGCAATGGTGATCCCAGGGGCCACTACCGCCGCGAGCGCGTCTACCCAGGTGAACGTGATCTCGGTCCCCGCGGGCACGGCTTGCAGCAGGTTCCGCAGTGCGACCGCCGCCTGATGGACATCCGCGATCAGGTTCATCCGGCCGGGCTGAAGCTGGGCGCGAAGACCGTTCAAGGTGGTGATCGCGGCATTTATCTGTGGCTTGAGGGTGGTGATGTTCGGGTTGACCGGCGTAATGGGGTCGATGCCGACCACGATCACGCCTTCGGCGAGGTCGACCAGCGCGTCGATGATCTGCTTCACCGCGTCGATCACGGTCTGCTCCGCGGTCTGCGCGGCATCGGTGAAGGACTCCCCCTGCTGGTCCGCGATCTCCTCCGGCGTGCGCACGCGCTGGTAGCGCAACGTGACCTGTGCCCCCGGCCGCGTCATCGCCTCCTCGCACGCCATGTAGAGCGCACTTCCGATGGCCGGGCGACCGCCGAGCGGCGTCACCGATTTCGTGAGGTCGAGCTTCACGTCGCCGCCGAACGCCTGCTCCGGCAGGATTCCCCGGCCCTGGATCCACTGCGGGCCGGTGAGGGAACGGTCCACCACGCTGATCAGGTTGACGCGGTCGATCGTTGCGGGCGCGGCGTCCGGCGCGGGAGGCATCGGGGCATCGAGTCGTGCCCGGATCCACCGCGAGCTGACGCCGTTGACGGTGGTGCGGGCGGAGCTGCCGCAATCGGTGGCCAGCCGGACGGTGCCGGAGCGGGTGAGGCCCGCGGTCAGATCGACCGGATCGAGATTGCCGGCGGTCGCGGAGGGCAGGAATTCCTTGAAGGCGCGCCAGATCTTCCCGTCCCAGTATTCCCAGACGAGGCGAAGCGGTGCCGGACCCGGCGCCGTGAGCTCGAGGTCCACCTCCACCAGGCTCGCTCCCGCGAGTGCGAGCACCGTGTCGTGCGCCAGGTAGAGGACGTGCGGCACCGGCTCGAGAGAATCGAAGAGACGGAACCCGCGCGCCGCGGCGAGGTCGGCGGTGTGATCGCGCCAGGCATCCCGGCCGGGCCAGAGGGACACGACCTGCGCCAGCGACGCCTTCGCGAGGGCGATGGCCTCCTCGGTCTCATACACGAGGGGCGCGCCCTTGTCGGGCGGAGCGGCGCCGACGCGGGTCCGGGAGGGAATCGAGGTGTCGGGCATCCCCTGCAACGGCTTGAACACGACCGGCGCGCGCGCGGCCTGCGCCGGCAAGAGCTCGACGCCCAGCCGGTCGAAGAACGCCATCTTGTTCTTGTCCGGTGCCTGGTTGAGCCGGTCGGCGAGCGACTTGAGGAAGCGCGCGTACACCTGGATCACCGCCGCGCCCGGTCCGGCCGGCTCGGGACGCCACCCCGGCACAAACGCCGGCACCCGGGCCTCCGCGTCGGCAACGCACGATTCCGCGGTGAGCGGATCGAGCAGAGGTGGAAGGACCCGGCTCACGGCGTCCGCGCCTCCGTCAGGTAGAAGGGGTAGACCAGGTTGTAGAACGTGTTGGTCGCCCGTACCCGGTAATTGACTTCGATGTTGAGCCGGCCCACGGGAGCATCGGCGGTGACGCTCACCTCGATCGAGTCGATGCGCGGCTCCCAGAGAATCAGGGCCTCCTCGACCCGATGCCTGGCGAGCTCGAGCGTCGTGGCGTTCATCGGCTCGAACACCAGCGCCGGCAGTCCGGCGCCGAAGTCGGGCCGCATCACGCGCTCGCCCGGCGCGGTACCGAGGATGATGCGCACGGCCTGCCGCACATCCTCGTCGTACGCGGCCATGCTGACCTCGCCCGGCGGCACCGTGGTGGCCGGGAAAGCCCAGCCGACCCCGAGGAACTCGGGAGGAATGCGCGTCGTCATGGTTACCCGATCAGCACATCGAAGGCGCCGGACAGGATCGCAGCGCCGCAACCCGAGACGTCACCCACCCGCAGCGCGAACCTGCCGCCGATCATCACCGACGTGCTGCCGTTGGAGAACGGCGACGGCGGATGGGGACCGGCGGTAGGCGGCATCGCGCAGCTGTGCAGGTCGCCAACCACCGCTGCGGGCATCCCGCCGATCAGCACGGTGGGCACGCCGGGGCCCGCGATGCTGCCGGGATGCGACGTGGGGTCTCCCAGGCGGGCGGCGATCGACATCGTCGCGGTCAGTTGATGCTCACCGTGGTCCCCTTGAGCGTCAGGGACCCGGTGGCCTTGATGGAAATCGTCGGTGCTTCGATATCGACGCTCGATGTCGAGAGCTTGATCTTGCTCGACCCCAGCGTGATCTCCACGCCACTGGACGAGATCGTGATCCTGGTGGTCTGGACGCCTAGCTTGATCTCCTTGGGTGACGCGAGCTCGATCCCCGAATTCGTGAGCGCAACGGAGTGATTGGACCCGGAAGCCGAGACGGTGCCGGGCAGTGACTGGGTCGGGGTAGGCCCGGTCTGGATGGTGATCGCGTCAGGCCGGTCCTCGAAGACGATCTGGCTTCCCCCCGGTGTCCGGATCGCGCGCTTCTCGCTCGAGGGCGAGGCCAGGGGTGGCTGCGCCATGGCAGTCCAGAGTGATCCGAGCACGTAGGGTGCCCTCACGTCGCCATGCTCGAACGCCACCAGCACTTCGTCGTCCACCCGCGGGATGAAATAGTGGCCGTGGAAGCTGCCGGCCATCGGCGCGGCGATGCGCGCCCAGGGGCTGTTGTCGGAATCGTCGAGGAAGGGCAGGGTGAGCTGCACCCGCCCGAGGTTCATGGGATCCGAGACGCTGCGGACCTTGCCGGTGACGACGCCGTAGAACTTCCGGTTCAGCGTGTCGATCGACTCCTCGACGCTGTCGATGAGGCTCTCAAAAAAGCTCACGGAAGGAGCTCCTTCCGCACTTCGAACGAAGTGCGATAGCCGCCGGTATCGATCGAGTGTGACGCGCTGGCCACCCGGTAGTCGCCGCTGAAGTTGGGACCGAGCCCTTCGACCCGGATGACCGCGCCGGCCCGGATCCGCGGATCGCCGATGCAGGAGCCGGTGCCGGTCAGCCGGTTGTTGAGCTTGTTGCGGAGCTCGCGCACCACCACCAGCGCGCTGTTGACCAGGTCGGTGGGGTTGGAGACGGGCTGGTCCACGGTGGTGGAGGTCGGCGGGTCGTCAGACTTGGGTGCCTTGCCACCCTGGCCCGCCTCGACCTTCACCCCGACCACTTCGCGGTCGAAGTCGAAGAAGACGGTCACCAGGAAGCTGAGGGGAATCTCCCGGAGGGTGAACTTCATCGAGGCGGCCTCAACGCGGCCGACGGTATTCACCTTGGGTGAGAACTCGAGCAGCGATTCGCCCCAGCGGAGCGTGAGCCTCGGCGTGTACTCCTTCGGCATGAACCGGGAGAGGAAGAGGGTGTCGTCCTCG
>DATEOL010000281.1:0-11211 GCA_035274025.1 Gemmatimonadales bacterium
ATCACGAGCCCCATCGCGAGGAGCACGAGGACGGTCACGAAGGCCTGCGCGCGGAGCCAGAGGGGAAGCCGCGAGACGAACCAACCCGCGTCGATGCCAAGTGCTACATCCGGGAGGCCGAAGTGCAGCGATGCCCCACCCAGGGTCAGAGCATCGGCCCATTGCGAGGCGCCCGATGCGGTGAGGAGACCGAGACCGAAGGCCAGCAGCCACCCCGCGGCGCGCGCGCCGGGTCGGGCGATGAACGCGCGAAGCGCCGGATTGCCGCCGGGCTCGCGCTCGGGAACCTGCGACAGTACCCGGAGGCAGAGTCCGGCATGGGTCGCGAACCAGAGCGTGGCCAGCGTGACGCCGGCGATATCGAGGCCGAGCCCGAGCAGGGCCCGGCGCGTGATGACGAGCACCGCCGAAGGTGAGACCGAGGCGGCCCACCAGCGATCAGCCAGGAACTGGGTGAGGGCCCTGCCGAGCACGAGGAAGGCGGCGACAATCACCGACGCCATGAGGAGCCGGCGCGCGCGGGGAGACATGGACTACAGGCGGACGCCCTGGGACGTGAGCCAGTCGCTCACTTCGCGGCGGTACGATTCCAGCGCCGCCTCGCTCGTCGCCTCGAACCGCAGTACGAGGATCGGTCCGGTGTTCGACGCGCGGAGAAGGCCCCACCCGTCCGGGAACGAGATGCGCACGCCGTCGATGGTATTCACCTTGTAGCGTTCGGCGAAATGCTTCGCGGCCCGCTCGACCAGCGCGAACTTGAGCTCTTCGGGACAGTCGATCCGGAGCTCGGGCGTGTTGAACGTGGTCGGCAGGTCGGCCAGGAGCCGGGCCAGGCCTCCCTCCTCCCGCGAGACGATTTCGAGCAGTCTCGCCGCCGCGAACAGCGCATCATCGAATCCGTACCAGTCGCCGCCGAAGAACATGTGCCCGCTCATCTCGCCGGCGAGCGGGGCGTGGGTCTCCTTCATCTTGGCCTTGATCAGCGAGTGCCCGGTCTTCCACATCACCGGCTCCGCGCCCGCCTTCGTGAGCGCCTGGGGCAGCAGCTCCGTGCACTTCACGTCGAAGATGACCGGGATCCCCTGGCCGAACCGGCGGACTGCGTCGCGCCCGAGCACGATGAGGATCTGGTCGCCCCAGAGGATCCTGCCGTGTTCATCCACGGCGCCGATGCGGTCGCCATCGCCGTCGAACGCGATGCCCAGCTCGGCCTTGGTGCTTGCGACCGCGGCCTGGAGATCCACGAGGTTCTTCGGAACCGTCGGGTCGGGATGGTGATTGGGGAAGGTCCCGTCCGACTCCGCGAAGAGCGCGGTCATGTCGGTGCCGAGCTCGGTGATGGTCCGCGGAGCAACCAGGCTCGAGACTCCGTTGCCGCAATCCACTACTACCCGAACCCGCCGGGCCAGCGTGTGGCGGCTGGTGATGGCCTCGCGGTAAGCGTCCAGAACCCCGGCGGTGGATGTCATGGTGCCGCTCCCGTGCCGCCACGATTCCTTCGTGATCCCCTCGTACAGCGCCTGGATCCCCTCGCCGTGAACTGCGTCGCCGGCGAGCACCATCTTGAAGCCGTTGAACTCGGGAGGATTGTGCGACCCGGTGACCTGCAGGCCGCCGTCGGTGCCGAGGTGAGGTACCGCGAAGTAGAGCGCGGGTGTCGGCATCTCGCCGACGTCGATCGCGCTGCCGCCGGTGTCGGCGATGCCCTGGCGAACCGCTTCGGCGAGCATCCCTCCGGAGGGGCGGTTGTCGCGTCCAACCGCGATCACCGGCGCCTTCCCGAGCCGGGCCCACGCGGCGGAACCGAACGCGCGTCCGATGGCCCGCGCGAGCTCCGGCGAGAGCTCGGTCGCGACGAGCCCACGAATGTCGTACTCGCGGAAGATCGTTCGGGGGACTTGCACCGGAGGCCGCCGGTCAGGGCGCGCCGGCGCGAATGCCGGCGAGCGAGGCCTGGAACAGGGACGTCCCGCTGCTGAGCGCGCTGTCGATCGCGGGCGTGGGCCAGACGCCGAGGACCAGCAGCAGGACCACGGCGACCGCGATCATGCCGGTCACCAGGACGGGCGCGGACGGCAGCTCGGCGGGCTCGTCGGGCACCGGTCGCATGTACGACGCCATGATCACCGGGAGATAGTAGCCCGCCGACAGCACACTGGTGAGCACGATGGCGACGGCAACCGCGTTGTGCCCGCTCCCCAGCAGCGCGTTCAGGATCTGCCACTTGCCCATGAACCCGAAGGTTCCCGGAAAGCCGAGCAGCGAAAGCATGCAGATCGCGAGCGCCGCGGCGAGCCAGGGCCGCCGCCGGCCCAGGCCCGCGATCGAGTCGAGCGTGACGCTTCGCTCGCCGTCCCGTCCGAGGATCGCCAGCAACCCGAACGCCGCGAGCGAGGTCACCGCGTAGGCGAACAGGTAGGTCAGCGTCGCTCCCGCGCCCGCATCATTGCCCGGCAGCAGCGCGCCGAGGAGATAGCCGGCGTGGGCGATGGAGCTGTACGCGAGCATCCGCTTGAGCGAGCGCTGGTTGAGCGCGATCAGGTTGCCCACCAGCATGGAGATGATCGCGATGCCCGCCAGTGCCGGACCCCAGGTCCCGGGATGGGCGCCAAAGGTCACCGCCAGTACTCGCGCGAGTGCGGCGAATCCCGCCACCTTCACGCCGGTCGCCATGAAGCCCGTGACTGGAGTGGGCGAGCCGTCGTAGACATCGGGCGCCCACATGTGGAAGGGCGCCGCGGCGACCTTGAAGGCGAAGCCGATCAGGAAGAGGCCGAGTCCCGCGACGGCCATCACCGGCAGCGGACCACGGCCAAGCGCCGCGCCGGCGGCGGTCAGGCTCGTGGTCCCGGTCGCGCCGTAGACCAGCGCGATGCCGTAGAGCAGGAAGGCCGACGCGAACGCGCCGATCAGGAAGTACTTGAGTCCCGCTTCGGCTGACGCCGCGCTCCGGCGGTTGAATCCGGCGAGGACATATACCGACACCGACATGACCTCGAGCCCCAGGAAGAGGACCATCATGTCGTCGGCACCCGCCAGCCACAGCATGCCGGCTGCGGCGAACAGCACCAGCGCGTAGTACTCGGGCCAGAGCAGCCGCTCCCGCTCGAGGTACGGCATCGAGAAGACCAGCGTGACGAAGGTGGCGAGCAGGATCAGCGCGCTCGCGGCGAACCGGAAGTCGTCCAGGCCCACCATGAACGCGACGTGGGCGGGCCGCGCGTGGCCCATCCAGAGCCAGCCGAGCGCGGCCATCGCGCCGACCACACCAGCGATCGCCATGTAAGCGGACAGGCGGACATCGGCCGCGGTGCGATTGCGCCAGGCCGCGACCAGCAGGGCGACGAGCCCGGCCAGGCAGAGCAGCAGCTCGGGCAGCATTGCGAGCGAGAGGCCGAGCGGATTCCCGAGGTCGATGTTCATCGCCCACCCCCAACTGCCTGACCCGCCCCATCCGCCTTATCCGCCTTATCCGCCTTATCCGACCGCGCCTGCACCCGCCCCGGCTCCGAAAGTTCGATATACCGCTTCGCCGCGGGCTCCATCTTGTCGAGCACCGGCCGGGGATACAGGCCCATCCATACGATGCCGATGAGAAGCGGAACCAGCACCGCCCACTCGCGCGCGGTGAGATCGGGGAGCTTTTCGTTCTCCGGCTTGTCCAGCCCCTGGTAGATGATCCGCTGCAGCGCCCAGAGCAGGTAGGCCGCGGCGAAGATCACGCCCGTCGTCGCGATGACGGTGGCGATCGGGTGCGGGCCGAAGCTGCCGAGGAGGACCAGGAACTCACCCACGAAGCCGTTGAGTCCCGGCAGGCCGATCGAGGCGAGCGCCACCACCGTGAACACCGCGGCCAGCGCCGGCACCACCCGGGCCAGTCCGCCGAAGTCCGCGATCTCGCGGGTGTGACGGCGCTCGTACAGCATCCCCACCAGGAAGAACAGCGCCCCGGTCGAGAGCCCGTGGCCGATCATCACCATCAGCGCCCCCTGGAGGCTCTGCACCGTGCCGGCCCAGATGCCCAGCATCACGAAGCCGAGGTGCGACACCGACGAGTAGGCCACCAGCTTCTTGATGTCGGGTTGCACCATCGCGACCAGCGCGCCATAGACGATGCCGATGACCGCGAGGGCCACCACGATGCCCGTCACCGTCGGGCTCAGCGCCACCTCGGGGAAGAACGGCACCGCGAACCGGATGAAACCGTAGGTCCCCATCTTGAGCAGCACGCCAGCCAGGATGACCGAGCCCGCGGTGGGCGCTTCGACGTGCGCGTCGGGCAGCCAGGTGTGGAGCGGGAACATCGGGACCTTGATCGCGAACGCGAGCGCGAACGCCGCGAAAAGCCAGGGGGCCATCGACGCGAACGCCGCGCGGTTCTCCAGCAGGGCCTCGTAGCTGAAGTCGAGCCGGCCGGTCTGGCGGGCCACCGCATATACCATCGCGAGGATCGCGACCAGCATGAGCAGCGAACCGATCATGGTGTAGATGAAAAACTTGATCGCCGCATAGAGCCGCCGTCCGCCGCCCCAGATCCCGATGATGAAGTACATCGGGATCAGCATCACTTCCCACATCACATAGAAGAGGAAGAGATCGAGCGACAGGAACACGCCCAGCATGCCGGTCAGGAGCAGCAGCAGCAGCGCGTAGAAGCCGCGGAGCTGCTTCTCGATGTAATTCCAGGAGCCGAGCACCGACAGGAACGTGAGAATGGTCGAGAGGAGCACCATGAAGAGGGTGATCCCGTCGATGCCCACCGCGTACGAAATGCCCCAGCGCGCCAGCCACGGCGTGCGATACACCATCTGGAGCGTGCCGGAGGAGGTGTCGACCGCCCACCAGAGCCCGAGCGAAAGCACCATCTCCACCGCGCTCGCGACCAGCGCAATGCGCTTGGCACCCGCCTCACCGGCGAAGATCGTCGCGATCGCGCCGATGACCGGAAGGATCAGGAGCACGTGGAGGATCCAGCCCGCGTAGCCGATGGAATCGAGGAAGCCGGCCATGGCGGTCACCGCGACACCGCGTGGATGATCCACGCGGCGCCAATGAGGAAGAGCACGATGTAGACCCCCACTTCACCGCTCTGGAGCCGGCTCCCGAGGCGACCGAGCGCGCGGGAGATCCAGGCCGAGCCGTTGACCCCCGCCCCGTCGATGATCTTCTGGTCCACCGTCTTCCAGAGCACCGTGCGGGAGAGCCGCGTGATGGGCTGCACCACGAACTCGTCGTAGATCTCGTCCACGTACCACTTGCGGTTGAGGACCTTCCAGAGACCTGATTCCCGGGGCGCCTCCTGCGCGGTCGCGATCGGCTTCCCGAGCGTCGCGCGGATGCCCCAGAGGAGGCCGACCACGCCGATCGCCGCGGCGAGCCCGATGAGGATGAGCTCGGTGCTGCCGTGCGGGAGCTCGACCTTGAGGAACGCCGCCGCCGGCTCGAGCACCGGCTCCAGCCACGTATCGAGCAGGTGGTGCGGCGGCGTGGGCCAGAACGCCGGGAAGTTGAGCGCACCGCCGATCACGGTGAGGACGCCAAGCACCACCAGCGGACCGGTCATTACCCAGGGCGCTTCATGCAGGTGCTCGCGCTCCTTCGCGCCGGTGCGGTTCTCGCCGAGGAACGTCATCGCGAGCAGCCGGGCCATGTAGAAGGCGGTGAGCAGGGCGCCGATCGCGCCCATCGCCCAGAACACCTTCCAGATCGGCTCGTGCTCACCCCGTCCCCACGCGAACGCCAGGATCTCATCCTTGGAGAAGAAGCCGGAGAGCGGAGGAATACCTGCGATCGCCAGCGTCGCGATCGCCATCAGCGCGAAGGTCCAGGGCATGTACTTGCGGAGCCCGCCCATGTTGCGCATGTCCTGGGCGTCGTCATGCGAATGGGTCGCGTGATACGCGTGGTGCATCGCGTGGATCACGCTGCCCGAGCCCAGGAAGAGGAGCGCCTTGAAGAACGCGTGGGTCACCAGGTGGAAGACACCAGCCACGTACGCGCCGGTCCCCACGCCGATGAACATGTAGCCGAGCTGCGAGACGGTGGAATACGCCAGGACCTTCTTGATGTCGTATTGCCGGAGGCCGATCGTCGCCGCGAAGAGCGCGGTGAGGGCGCCGACCCCGGCCACCACCATCTGGCCCACCGGCGACATCGCAAACAGCACGTTGGTGCGCGCCACCAGGTACACGCCGGCGGTCACCATCGTCGCGGCGTGGATCAGCGCGGAGACCGGCGTCGGGCCGGCCATCGCGTCCGGGAGCCAGGTATAGAGCGGGATCTGCGCCGACTTGCCGGCGCAACCCAGGAACAGGAAGAGGGTGATCGCGGTGATCGTCGCTCCGCCGACCTGGAACGCCTCCGGCGCCCGTGCGGCGATCTCGGTGAAGTCGAGCGTGCCCAGGGCCTGGAAGGTGAGGAACATCGCGACCAGGGCGCCGAAGTCGCCGATCCGGTTGACGATGAACGCCTTCTTGCCGGCGTCCGCGTTGGCCTTGTCGCCGAACCAGAAGCCGATCAGCAGGTAGGAGCAGAGCCCGACGCCCTCCCACCCGATGAACATCACCGGGAGACTGGCGCCGAGCACCAGCACCACCATGAAGGCGATGAAGAGGTTGAGGTAGGCGAAGAACCTCGGGTAGCCCGGGTCGGCCTTCATGTAGCCGACGCTGAACAGGTGGATCAGGCTGCCCACGCCCGTGATCACCATGAGCATGGTGAGCGAGAGCTGGTCCACCTGGAACGCGAGGTCGAGCTTCAGGTCACCCACCGGCATCCACGACCAGAGGTGGACGATCACCGCCTCGTGGATCGGGTTGCGGGTGGCCTCGAGGAACGCGAGGAGCGTCACCAGGAACGCGGCGGCCACCGTCCCCACGCCGATGGCGCTGACGGCCGTTTTCGTGGCGGAGCGCCGGAGCGCGAGATACCCGTTCGCCAGGAAACCCAGGAACGGGAGAAGTACCGTGAGCCAGATCCAGCCGTAGATGGACGCCATCAGCCGCGCAGGATGTTCATGTGCTTGAGATCCACCGACTGGCGGTGCCGGAAGACGGCGAGGATGATCGCGAGGCCGACCGCGGCTTCCGCGGCGGCCACCGTCATCACGAAGAAGACCATCACCTGGCCGGAGAGTCCGTGATACCGGGACAGGGAAACGAAAGTGAGGTTCACGGCGTTGAGCATCAGCTCGATGCACATGAAGACCACGATCGCGTTCCGGCGGATCACCACCCCCACCACACCAATGGAGAAGAGGATGGCCGAGATCAGGAGCGAAGGTCCGAGCAGCATCAGAGTTTCCGCTTGGCGAGGACCACCGCGCCCACCGCGGCAGCCAGCAGCAGGATCGAGGTGATCTCGAAGGGCACCAGGTAGGTCCGGAAGAGGGGCTCCGCGATCGCGCCGACGACGCCGCGTTCCACCGTCGCCCGCAACGCGGCCGGTCCGGCGACCAGGGCCGCCGCGGGATCGGTGTACACGGCGGCGCCGGTCACCTCGGAGGCCAGCCGACCGCCGGTGTAGCCGCGCAGCGCGAGCAGCGGCCCCGCCACGCCGGCGACGAGCGCCGCGCCGATGACCCAGAGGGGCCACTTCCGCAGGTCATCCTGTCCCTGCGAGAGGTTGAGCAGCATGATCACGAACAGGAACAGCACCATGATGGCGCCGGCGTACACCAGCACCTGGATGACGCCGATGAACTGGGCGTTCAGGATCACGTACATCGCGGCGAGCGAGAGCATGGTCCCGACCAGCCACATCGCGGCGGCGATCGGGTTGCGCTGGCTGATGCACCCGATCCCGCAGAGGACCGCGAACACGCCGAGAATGTAGAAGGCGATCTGCGACGCCTGCATCACTCGCCCCGCGGGTCGGACGGGTCCCACAGCGTGGACACCGGGTGGGTCTGCGACATCAATCGCTCCAGGTCGTACACGAAGCGATCTCTCGAGTATTCCGAGTTCTCGTAGTGCACTCCGACGTGAATCGCTTCCTCCGGGCAGACTTCCTGGCAGTAGCCACAGAAGACGCAGCGGAACTCGTCGATCTCGTAGATGAGGGGATAGCGGTTTCCTTCCTCATCCTCGCCGGGCACCAGCTTGATGCAGTTGGCCGGACAGATCTGGGGACAGAGGCCGCAGGCCACGCACTTCGAGCGGCCCTGCTCGTCGGTCGCCATCCGGTGGGTGCCACGCCACCGCGGCGTGATGGTGTAGTCGGCGGTCGACTTCTCTTCGGGATACTCCATCGTCACGGGGGGCCGGAACATGTGCTTGAACGTGAGCGCCATCCCCTTGAGGGCGGCGCGCACATAGCTCACCTGGTTCTCCGGCCGCTTCATCACCTTCACACCGATCGCCATCAGTTCGCTCCCCGCGGCACCCGGTAGGCGCCGGCGATGATATTCCCGCGATCCAGTACGGCAAACAGGATCCAGGCCAGGACGATGTTGAATCCGAACAGGATGAGCTGGCGCATGGCCATCGAGCTCACCGGGACGAGGGCCTCCACCGCCCAGATCGCCAGCGTCATCAGCATGATGTACGCGAGCGCGGTGGGGATCATGAATTTCCAGCCCAGCGACATCAGCTGGTCGAAGCGGAACCGGGGCAGCGTCCAGCGCAGCCACATCACGACGAAGATCGCGAAGGTGACCTTGAGGGCCATGAACGTGCCGGTCGCGATGGTCTGCAGCAGGCCCGGCGTCTCGTCCCAGTGGATGAACGGGATGTCCCAGCCGCCGAAGAAGAGGATCGAGAGCATCGCGCCGTACGTCATCATGTTGGCGTACTCGGCGATGAAGAACATCGAGAACTTGAACGCGCTGTATTCGGTATGATATCCCGCGACCAGCTCCGACTCCGCTTCCGGCAGGTCGAAAGGCGCGCGGTTGATTTCGGCCAGGCCCGCGACGCCGAAGATGAAGAACGAGATGAAGAGCGGCAGGATGAACCAGAGACCCTGCTGCTGCACCGCGATGATTTCGGAGAAGCGCACGTTGCCGGCGAGCAGCAGCACCGGGATCAGGCTCATGCCCATCGCGATCTCGTAGCTCACCATCTGCGCGCTGGAGCGCAGGCCGCCCAGCAGGCTGTACTTGCTGTTGGACGACCAGCCCGCGAGCGCGATGCCGTACACTCCGATCGAGCCGATCGCGAGCACGAACAGGAACCCGATCGGCAGGTCGGCGACCTGGATCGGCATCAGCCCGTCGTGGGTGAACTGGCCAAGCAGCGGGAGGGTGAAATCGAACTTGACGGGCAGCGGCGAGGCCCACGGTATCACGCTGCTCATCAGCAGCGCGGGAATGAACGACAGGGCCGGCGCCACCAGGAAGAGGATCCGGTTGGTGTGCGACGGGAAGGTCTCTTCCTTGATCAGGTTCTTGAGACCATCGGCGAGCGGCTGGGCGATGCCCTTCCAGCCCACGCGATTGGGACCCTTGCGGTCCTGCATCCAGGCCGAGACCCACCGCTCCATCAGCGTCATGTAGGCGACGGCCACCATGGTCACCGAAAAGATGACGAGGAGCTTGATCGCCGAGAGGAGCAGGAACCCCTTCATGTCCGGGGTCATGACGCGGCGCCGGCAGTCGCCCGGTCGAGAACCCGCCCGGTCAGTCCCAGCTCGTTCCAGGTCGTTCCGCCCATCACGGCGAACGTCTCCGAGAGGCGACCGAAGGCGTCGGCGGGCGTCGCCGGGGCGGAGCGACCTGCGCCACCCCGTTCCCAGGCGTTTGCGGCCGACCACCAGATCGGACGGGACATGCCGGGAGCAGTCCGCGCCTGCATGTAACGCTGCGCCCGACCGTCGCGATTGACGAAGGTGCCGTTTTCCTCGGCGACCGTGGTCCCCGGCAGCACGACTTCCGCATTCTGGAACCGCTCATCGTCGACCGTGAGGAATCCGATCAGGGCGTTGCCCCGCGTGGCCTGCGCGAGTTCGGCGTCGTCCAGCGTCGCGTCGAGCACGATCACCAGGGCGGCACCGGAACAAGCCGAGAGCGCCTGTCCCCAGTTGGCGGAGTATCCCAGCAGCCGGGCACCATCACCGTTCGGCGCGCGCTCGGGACGGAGGGCGAGGTTCGGGACACCCCGGAGCGGCCGCTCGTCGCCGAGCGGAATCTTGACCGAGGCAACGACGTCCTTGCCTTCGACCAGCCGCAGGGCCCAGCCCAGCGACTCGGTCGACGCGCGACCCGACGCGAGCAACACCACGCGACCGTTCGCGCCGCGCACCAGCTCGGCCACGCGATCCAGCGCGGGGTCCCAGTCGGTCGCCTGGAGCCGCCCACCCTGCTTGACCAGCGGTGCCTCGACCCGGTCGCCGCGATTCATCCAGCGATAGTCCAGGCGTCCGGTGTCGCACATGAAGTGACGGTTCACGTCGAGGTTGGGCCGCGGACGGAGCCGCACCACGACATCGTCCCGGGTGTCGATCATGGTGTTGCAGCCCTGGCTGCACCCGGTGCACACGCTGGCGGTCTTGTCCAGGTCCCACGCCCGCGCCTTGTGCAGGAAGTCCTTCGAGATGAGCGAGCCGACCGGGCAGAGATCGACCACGTTGCCGGCCCACTCATGGTCGAGCTGCTGCTCTCCGGTGCGTCCGATGTAGGCGCGGTCACCGCGGTCGAACACGTCGATCACCTGCTCCACCGCGACTTCCTCCATGAAGCGGACGCAGCGGGTGCAGAGGATGCAGCGATTGGGCACGTACAAGACATCGGGGCCGAAGTCCTCGACCGGCGCGTAGCGCTTGGCATACTCGGAGTACCGGGTCCCCGCCTGCCCTTCCTGGAACACGAAGTCCTGCAGCTCGCACTCGCCGGCCTGGTCGCAGATCGGGCAGTCGAGCGGGTGGTTGATCAGGAGGAACTCGAGGACGCCTTCGCGCGCGTCGAGCGCCTTCTCGCTCCGGGTGTGCACCACCTGGCCTTCCGCCACAGCGGTCACGCAGGCGGGCAGCACCTTCGGGGCCTTCTCGACGTCGACCAGGCACATGCGGCAGACCGCGGGCGCCGACAGCGACGGGTGATAGCAGTAGTGCGGCACCAGCACGCCCGCCTGCTTGGCGGCCTCGATGATCATGGTCCCCTTGGGGACCGCCACCGCGACTCCGTCGATCGTGAGGGTGACGAGCTCCTGGGTCATGCGGTCACCAGCTCGCGATTCTTCGCCCCGGCCAGGTACTTCTCGAAATCGCCGCGGAACT
>DATEOL010000282.1:0-2112 GCA_035274025.1 Gemmatimonadales bacterium
GTGGCAACGCCCGCTGGCGCCCGTGTCATCGATGTCTCGGGCAAGGTCATCACCCCCGGAATGCTCGACGAACACTCGCATATCGGTGCCAAGCCGACCGACCTCAACGACTTCCCCATGGTGATCGGGCCGCAGCATCGCATCCTCGATGCGCTCGACCTCGATGACCCGGACTGGAAGACCGCAGTCTCCGGCGGGGTGACGACGGTCATCACCGGTCCCGGCAGTGGCGAGAACATCTCGGGCCAGGCGGTCGTCATCAAGACCTTCGGTACCGACCTGTCGACCCGCATCGTGCGCGAAAAAGGCGGGGTGAAGTGGGCGATGGGCCCCAAGTCGGGGACCCGCTATCCCACCACGAGCATGGGCGTCGCCGCGAGCCTGCGTGCCTACCTGATCAAGACTCAGGAATACATGGCGTCGATCAAGCGCTGGGACTCGGGCGGAAAGAAGGGGCCGGCGCCGGCGCGAGACCTCGGCTATGAAGCGATGGCCGAAGTCCTGAGCGGCGCCAATCGCGTACGCGCCCACGTGCACTCGGCGCCCGACGTGATGACGCTCCTCCGGCTCAAGGATGAGTTCGGGTTCGAGCTCACCCTCCATCACTCGACGGAGGCGTACAAGGTCGCCGGGGAGATCGCGAAGCGTGGCGTCAGCGCCGTGGTGCTTCCCCTCGGTCCCCGCATCGGCGTCGCGGAGGATGCCATGGCAGGACCGTACATTCTCTGGAAGGCCGGCGTGAAGATCGCCATGCATACCGACCACCCGGTCGTGAACGAGAAGTGGCTCCGGCTCTGTGCGGCGCTGGCGATGCGCTACGGTCTCCCGGAAGAGGAGGCGCTCAAGGCGGTGACGATCAACACCGCGCAGATCGCGCACGTGGCGGACCGGGTCGGAAGCCTCGAGGTGGGGAAGGACGCCGACCTCGTGGTGTTCGACGGTCCATGGTATGAACCGAGGAGCCGGGTCGAGATGGTGTTCGGCGACGGCAGGATGATCTTCGATCGCGCTGCGGAGGGAAAATGACGGGCCGACGGACGGACGGGCGGACGCGCAGTCTGCTCGCGGGCATTCTTGCGCTCTGCGCTGCTTCCTCCGCGGTTGCGCAGGAGAAAGCGGTAGCCATTCGCGGCGGGACCGTCATTCCAGTCGACGGTGCGCCGATCCAGAACGGGACCGTGGTGCTGCGCGGCGGCAAGATCGTCGCCGTCGGAGCCAACGTCTCGATTCCCTCCGGGGCCGAGATCGTCGACGCGAAGGGCAAGTACGTGCTGCCCGGCTTGGTTGACGCGATGACCTCGATCGGTTTCGCGGGGAACGACCTCAACGAGAACAGCAACCCGGTGACCCCGGAGGAGCGCGCGTTCGAGGCCTACAATCCGTTCGGCACGTTCGGCGGTGGCAAGCCGGGGCCGCTTCGCAATGCCGAGATGCTTTCCGGCGGTGTCACCACGATCTACGTGGCTTCCGCCGATGCGGCGCTGATCTCCGGCCAGGGCGCGGTGGTCAAGACCGCGGGCAACACGCTGGACGGGCTGGTGGTGCGGGAACCCGCCTCGATGGACATGACCCTGGGTGAGCCTCCCAAGCGGCCGGCCCGCGCGGCCAACCGCGATCCGGCGACCCGCATGGCGGAAATCGCGATGATCCGCCAGGCGCTCATCAAGGCGCAGGAGTACGCGACCAATCGCGCCGCCAACCCGAACGCGCCCCGCGACCTCGGCATGGAGGCGCTCGGCAAGCTGCTCAAGAAGGAGTTCCCGGCCCGCATCCAGGCCACCAGCGCGCGCGACATCCGGAACGCGATGGGCCTGGCGCAGGAATTCGGCTTCGATCTGGTGATCGACGGCGCGGCGGCGGCGATGACATACAAGGAAGAGCTGGCCAGCCGGAAGATTCCGGTGGTGCTGGGGCAGGTGACCCACCCCTACATCAGCAACGAGGAGATCCCGAACCGGGACGACTATCCGCCGGTCGATGAGCGGATTCCAGGACAGCTCGTGGCGGCGGGCGTGAAGGTGGCGCTGGCGAGCTTCTCGCGCGCCTTCGCCACACTCGCCCCGGCCGGGACCGCGAAGTGGCTGCTCATCGATGCCGCGACCGCCGCCGGCT
>DATEOL010000283.1:0-11771 GCA_035274025.1 Gemmatimonadales bacterium
GCCCGGCTGTCCGCCCAGCAAAAGACCAGTGAGCTCTACACCAAGACCGTCTCCATGGTCCCCATGCGGGACGGGATCAAGCTCAATACCGAGGTCTACGTCCCCAAGACGGGCTCCGGCCCGCGGGCGATCGTCCTGACCCGCACTCCCTACGGACTTGGTCATGACGCGGATGGCTTTTCTCCCGCGATGGCGACCCAATACAAGGAGCTCGCCGAGGACGGGTACATCTTCGTCTTCCAGGACATCCGCGGACGCTTCAAGTCCGAGGGCCAGTTCGTCATGATGCGGAACCCGCGCGATCCCAAGGACACCAAGGCGATCGACGAGGGCACCGACACCTACGACACCATCGATTGGCTGCTCAAGAACGTGCCCGGCAACAACGGACGCGTGGGCCAGCTCGGCATCTCGTATGGTGGCTGGCTCACCGCGATGGCGATCCTCGAGCCACATCCAGCGCTCAAGGCGGCGTCCCCCCAGGCCTCGCCGATCGACATGTGGCTGGGCGACGATTTCCACCACAACGGCGCGTTCCGCCTGGCGTACGGCTTCGGCTACGCCGCGATGATGGAAGCGTCCAAGGAAATCACCGCGTTCCCCTACGACGAGTACGACGGCTACGAGTGGTTCCTCAAGCTGGGCACCCTCGCGAACGTCAATCCGAAATACCTGCACGGGAAGATCCCGACCTGGAACGACTACGCGACCCATCCCGACTATGACCAGTTCTGGCAGAAGCAGAGCGTGAAGGGCTACCTCAACAAGGTGACCGTGCCCACGCTCAACGTCGCGGGGTGGTGGGACCAGGAAGATTTCTACGGTCCGGTCGAGATCTACGAGACGCTGGAGAAGTACGACACCAAGGCGCAGAACCTCCTCGTCGTGGGTCCCTGGAACCACGGTGGATGGGCCCGCGGTGACGGCGACCAGCTGGGCAAGATCAAGTTCGGCACCGCGCCATCGAAGTACTATCGCGAGAAGATCCAGAAGCCCTTCTTCGCGCACTACCTGAAGGACGGCCCTGATCCGAAGCTCGCCGAGGCGACGGTGTACGAGACCGGCGCGAACAAGTGGGTTTCCTACAACAACTGGCCGCCCAAGACCGTCACCACCGAGCGGAAGATCTATTTCCAGGCCGGCGGCAAGCTCTCCTTCGATCCGCCGACCGACAGCGACGACAACGTGCATGACGCCTACGTCGCCGATCCGGCCAAGCCGGTGCCGTACCGCGCCCGGCCGATCCCGGACACCTTCGGACCCGGCTCGACCTGGGGAGCGTGGCTGGTCGATGACCAGCGGCACGCCCACCTGCGGCCCGACGTGCTTTCCTGGGAGACCGAGCCGCTCGCGGACGACATCGTGGTCTCCGGTCACATCCTCGCGAACCTCTTCCTCTCCACGACCGGCACCGACGGCGACTGGGTCGTGAAGCTCATCGACGTGTACCCGGAAGACGGCGAGGGCGAGCGGGCGATGGGTGGCTACCAGCTCATGGTCGCCAACGAGGTCATGCGCGCCCGCTATCGCAACGGCTGGGAGAAGCCCGAAGCGATCGTGCCCAACCAGACCTTCCCGCTCAAGGTGGACATGCGGAACATGAACCACCGGTTCAAGAAGGGGCACCGGATCATGGTGCAGGTGCAGTCGAGCTGGTTCCCGCTGATCGACCGGAACCCGCAGACCTTCGTGCCGAACATCTTCGAGGCCAAGGAAAGCGACTTCAAGGCGGCGACCCAGCGGGTCTTCCGCTCCGGCAAGTTCGCGTCGAACCTCGCCCTGCCCGTCGTGCAGGGAGGGCTCACGCCATGAAGCGACGGGCGGACGGGCGGACGGGCAGACGGGCCGTAACTGCCCGTCTCGCCATGCTGTCCCTCGCCTTGCTGTCCGTCGGTCCGTCCGCCCGTCTGCCCGTCCTCCACGCGCAGGACTCCGCCATTGTCATCAGGGCCGGAAGGCTGTTCGACAGTGAAAAAGGTGTCTTCCTCGCCAACCAGCAGATCCTGGTCCGCGGCCGGAACATCGCAGAGGTGGGCGCCTCGGTCTCGGCGCCCGCCGGGGCCCGCGTCATCGACCTGAGCGGGAAGACAGTCCTTCCCGGATTGATCGACGCCCATACCCATCTGCTCAACCTCGAGCATCCCAAGGGGAACATTTCGACCGAGGGTGTGAAGCAGGTGGTCATCGAAGGCCTGCCACTCCGCGCGCTGCACGGCGCCGCGCGCGGCCGGACCTTCCTCGACGCCGGCATCACCACCGTCCGTGACCTCGGCAACTCCGGCCTCTTCGGCGACGTGGCGCTTCGTCAGGCGATCGACGACGGCAGCGTCCCCGGCCCACGCATGATCGTCTCGGGGCCCGGACTGAGCCCGATCGGAGGTCAGTTCCCGGGATTGCTCCGCGAGCATCAGGAGCTGGCCGGGGAGGAGTACCGCATCGTCCACAATCCCGACGACGCGGCTGACGCGGTGCGCGAGAACGTCACCCTCGGCGCCCGCGTCATCAAGATCTACTCCAACAACACGCCGAATCCCGGGAGCTTTTCCGACGCTGAGCTCGCCGCGATCGTCGAGTCCGCGAAGCGGCATCACGTGCGCGTCGCCGCCCACGCAACCAGTGATGAAGCGGTCTACCGCGCGGCGAAAGCCGGAGTGAATTCCATCGAGCACGCCTACCAGGTAACCGATTCGACGCTCGCGCTCATGGCGAAGAACGGGGTGTTCCTGGTGCCGACCGATCTCGACACGGTAAGTGTCGAATGGTACCTCAAGCAGTCGGGCAACTACACCGATGAGCGCTTCAAGAACTTCGTGGGATCCCTGCAGTACAACCAGGACCGGCTCCGTCGCGCGATCAAGGCGGGCGTGACGATCGCCGCGGGCTCCGACAATTACATCGACATGGGTGTGCCGCAGGGACAAGCCGCGAAGCACAACCTGCTCGCCTATCTCTACACCGGCATGACACCGGTGCAGGTGCTTCAGGCCGCGACGATCAACGACGCGAAGCTGCTCGGGATGGAAGGAAAGATCGGCGTGATCAAGCAGGGGGCCTTCGCGGACATCATCGCGATCGATGGAGATCCGGAAACGGACTTCAAGTCCATCGAAAAGGTGACGTTCGTGATGAAGGAAGGAACAGTCTACAGTCTACGGTCTACAGTCGACCGTAAACCGTAGACAGTAGACAGTAGACCGTAGACCGTAGACCGTCATTTGTGGAAATTGACCAAGGGCAGCCATTGCGCGATCCCCTGGTTGTTTTTTGCCCGGTTCAGGACCCCGATCTGCAATCCGTGCAGCTCGTCCGCGGTATTGAAGATGCCGATCGCCAGCCCGCGCTGTGCTCCCTTGATCTGGGTGTACGGTGAGATGCTCAAGCCGCGCTGGTCCCAGGTCTTGAGCCAGCCCGCCACGGTCACCCCCCGCACTTCATCGGCGTAGATCCGGCCTATCGTCGCACCAAGCCCGGCGACCCGGCGATCAGCGACGAGCGCGAGTCCCGCAACCGAGAGTCCGGTGATATCCTCGCCGCCCACGAGTGCCAGGCCCGTGAGGTTGATCCCGGTGACATTGTTTTCCGTCACGAGCGCGAGACCGGAGACGGTCAGGCCTTCCATCTTTCCCTGGCCCACCACGGCGAGCCCGCCGACGGTGAGATAGCGCACGTCGCCCTGCGACACGATGGCGAGCCCGCCGACGTTGAGGCCCAGCACGTCTCCCTGAGCGACGGCGCCGAGTCCGCCGATGTTGATGCCCTGCATGTCGCCCTCGGTCACCGCGCCCAATCCGCCGACGTTGAGGCCGACCATCTTGCCCTCGGTCACCAGTCCAAGGCCGCCGACGTTGAGACCGTAGGCATTCCCCTGGGAGACCATTCCGAAGATGCCGAGGTTGATGCCAGAGATCTCATGCTCGGCGACCGCGCCGAGTCCGAGATTGATGCCGCGCAGGTAGCCACCCTCCGGGCCGACGATCCCGACGTTGAGGCCGTGCAGCCGCGCCTGGCGATTGGTCTCGCCGGCTGCCTTCCAGAGACTCAGGTTCACGCCGTTGAGCTGCTGGACTCCTCGATCGCGGAAATTGATCCGAAGTCCGGTCCATCGGGCCGAGTTGCCGATGCTGAGGCCGGTATGGTTGGGACCGATGTTGAGTAGACCGCGGCCCGGTGTGGTGTCCCGGACCTTTTCCTGCTTCTGCTCGTCGGGATCATTGTCACGCCGGCGCTGGGCGTGAGCGGCGGAACCAAGGAAGGAGCAAACGATCAGCGCGGCGAGCGCGCGGGAGGCGGGCAGTCGCATGAATTGAGGGCTCGAATGAGCACCCCACTACGGCGCCAATAACCTGATGTTTCAAAGAGGTACGTCGGACATCCGGACCTGAGGACCGAAAGACCTAAAGACCGATTGGGCTGGGGTGAAGGGACCGAAGAAGAATTCTGTATTCCGGGAGATTGGCGATGACCCTCATGCCGTAGGTTGCGATCGCATCGCGCTGGGTCTGGGCAGCTTTTCCGCCGGTCACGATCAGCACCTCGGGCGGTACGAGATCACGAATCGCCTTGAGCTGTTCCAGCATGTGCGGACAGCCGGTCGGATAGATCAGCGAAAGCGCGATCAACCGCGCGCCCGACTGCTTTGTGGCCACGGCGATCGCCTCGGCAGGAAGGTCGCTGCCCACATAGACGACCTTCCAGCTCTCGTAGCTCGTGGTGGTCGCGACGATCTTGGCGCCGAGCTCGTGGCGCTGATCGGCGGGCGTTCCGACCACCGCAACCGGCGCGTTGGGGGGGACAACGGCGGAGCTCTGCATCCAGGCCAGCACACGCCGCACGGCGACCGAGCCGAGATGCTCATGGGCGGGGGTGATCTCACCGGCGGCCCATTTCACTCCGACCTCGTGCAGCAGCGGGACGATCACTTCATCGATTGCGACCACCGTGGAGAGATGCATCGTCGCGCGACGCAACACCTCCTCCAGCTCGAACATGTCGAGGTCGGTGACCGCCTTCATGGCGAGGCTCAGGAAACAGCTGGCGCGAAGCTGGCGTCCCTGGGCGGTGCGCGATGAATTGGCCCGCTCGGTCTCGTCCGCGGTGATCAGGTTTTCCAGCTCGCGCAGGGAGAGGTCCGAGATCTGTCCAATGCTACGCCCGCCGGCGATCGCGCGGGCCAGAAGGGACAACCGCTCGAGGTCCGCGTCGGTGTAAAGACGCTGCCCGCCGTCCGACCGGAGCGGCTGGACGACGCTGTATCGCTTCTCCCAGGCGCGAAGAACGTCGGGGGACAGGCCGGTACGTTGCGCGACCACGCGCACGGGATGCAGGGCTGCCGTTGCTTGAGCCGGGGACATCGAGGTGGAGTTGGGACGAGGAATTTTACTGCTGGTGTCCAACTCTCGTCAAGAAATTACTCGCCGACCTCTGGACACGATCGGGCCGGGCAATGCCCGGCCCCTACTGGTCAAACCTCCAGGATGGCTTCCAGAACTTCTCGAGCCGGGTCCCCATGAGGCGGGCGCGCACCAGCTCGATCGGAATCCCGCCGCCCTGGAGGATGGAGTCGTGGAACGCCTTCTCGGTCATCTTGCCCGAGGTGACCAGCTCCGTGTGGAGCGCTCGGAACTGGAGACCGCCGATCATGGAGCGATCGCGTCGCGATCAAGGGTATACCGCTCGACAGTATCCCGGAGCGATTGTCCGTGTGCCACGGAAGCGGAGAGTGCAAAGAGCAGAGTGCAGAGAAGCGCTGGACGGGTCATTCCTATGCCCATGGGGAGTCAGGGAAGGTCACCTCCCACCTGGCGCCGCGCTCCGCAGCGTCGAGATGCAAGAGTACCGTTCCAACCCCCGCCGCTCCCTGCATGAAGCCGGTCTGCGCGACGACCTGGTCGGGTGATACCCGATTCTCAGCCTGCACCCACTTGAGCGCGTCGTCGTCGCGGGTCGCGCGCGACACGAGGTCGGCGGTGACCGTCTTCGCATAGTCGAGGTTCTTCTGGTCGAGCGCGAACTGGATCACGCCCGCGTTGCCGCAGCACTGGCTGATGTTCTCCCAGAAGCCGGGTGACCGCTTCGGGACGCCCATCGCGCTGATGCCCCGCGCAAGCTTCGGGACCCACGCTCCCATCGCCGTGTTCCCCTGTGACGCCAGCTCGTGGAAGAGTCGGGCGGTGCCGGCAGGACCATGGCACCAGCTCAGGTAGAACAGGTTCTCGCCATCGCCATCATGATGGCGAATCACCCGGCCGTCACCCTTCTCCACCGAAATCGCCATGAGGTAGCGCGCGGCGGCTTCGGCGCCTTCGCGGAACTTCGCGTCACCCGTCACCTTGTGCAGGCGAGCGAGGAAATACCCGACACCCGCGGTGCCATGCGAGAAGTTGGGCATGTTCCGCTTGAAGGTCGACGTCATGAGCCAGGTGAGTCCGCCGCTGTCAGGCTGACCGAGCTCGAGGAGATGAGCGCCGGCCCGCACCGCCGCATCACGCGCGCCGGGCAGCTCGAGGACCCGGTCGAGATGCAGGAGGGCCAGGCCAATCCCCGAGCTGCCGGAGATGATGTCGGTGCTCTCGTTCCACGCGGCGCCCTGGCCGACGGCCTGCGCCCGCGCGACGAGATCGTTGCCCAGCCGGCGTGCGTCCGCGGCCAGCTCGCGCTTTCCGCCGAGCGTGGTAGTGCGCTCCGTGACCCAGACCGTCCCGGCGAGGCCGGTGTAGAGGCCGGAATCATCGCCCGCGCGGGTGAGCAGCTCGCGCACTCCAAGCTCCGCCTCGCGCAGGAATTCCTCGCGGCCGGTCGCTTTCCACAGCTCGAGGTAGAAAGGAATCACCCCGGCCATGCCGTTGTAGAGGTCGGGCGAGATCGAATCCGGCTTGAGCGGATCCGCGGGCCACGCCACTCCTGCGCCGGTGGTGACGCGGGAGCGCCGGATAAAGCGCTCGGCGGCCAGTGCGGCGTCCAAACAGGGGCGATCGTCCGCGAGTCCGAGCGTGCGAATCGTCCGAGCCAGCGCGGGGCGCGCGGCGGCCGCCGCGAGCGTGGACGCGATAAACCGGCGACGTGTTGGCATGACTGGGTCCCTCTTAGATTCTCTTCTCCCAACATGGCCCCAAAGCCCCCAGGCCCCAAGGCCCCCAATTCGATAAGGTCTGAACATATGAAGGCCGTCGTCGTTCACAAATTTGGTGGTCCGGAAGTGCTTTCGATCGAGGAACAGCCCGATCCCTCACCCGGTACAGGGCAGGTGCTCATCGACAACAAGGCCGCCGGAGTCAACCCGGTCGACGCCTACATCCGCGCCGGTCAGTATGCCCGGCTCCCCTCGCTTCCGTACATCCCGGGTTGGGACGGTGCGGGTGTCGTGGCCGAGGTCGGGTCGGGTGTCAGCGACTTCAAGAAGGGTGATCGGGTCTATTTCTCCGGGACGTCGGCAGGTCGGAGCGCCGGTGCGTACGCGACCCGCGTGGTCTGTTCCGCGCACCAGGTCCATGCTCTTCCGGCTCGGCTGTCTTTCGCGCAGGGCGCGGCGATCGGCGTTCCATACGCGACCGCGCATCGCGCACTCTTCGGCCGGGCCCAGGTGAAATCAGGGGAAACCGTCCTCATTCACGGCGCGAGTGGCTCCGTCGGCCTTGCCGCCACCCAGCTCGCGAAGGCCGCAGGCTGCACCGTGATTGGCACCGCGGGGAGCGATCCCGGGCTCGCCCTGGTCAAGCAGCAAGGGGCAAAGCACGCGGTGAAGCACGGGACACCAGATGCCGCGAAGGAGATCCTCGCGCTCACCGACGGCAAGGGCGTCAACGCGATCATCGAGATGCTCGCGAACGTGAACCTCGATACCGATCTCGGACTGCTCGCCGTGAGTGGACGCGTGGTCGTCGTGGGCAACCGGGGCCGGGTCGAGATCGACGCGCGGCAGACGATGGCCAAGGAGTCGGCCATCCTGGGCATGACGCTCTGGCACCTCACGGACGAGCAGCTCTCCGGCCTGCAGGACCAGATGGCGAGCGGATTCGCGGACGGAACCCTGAATCCGGTGGTTGGAAGCGAGGTGCCAATCACCGAGGCGGGCGCCGCCCACTCCAAGGTCTTTGGCGGCGCGACGACTGGAAAGATTGTACTTCTGCTGAGCTAGTCTCAGAGCCCCAACGCCCCAAGGCCCCAAGGCCCCGAAAACAACAAAGCCCCGGTTGTCGGGGCTTTGGGGCATTGGGCCTTGGGGCTAGCTCTTCCGCTTCCGATATTTCGCGAATCCGAGCCCGATCAGTCCGGTTGCCAGGAGCCCGATTGTCGAAGGTTCAGGTACCGTAGTTTCTGGCAGCTCAAAGTTCGCCCACACCGCATAATCGTCCTGCTGCTCACCGCCGTTGAAGGCGAGCTTCACCCAGTCCGCATACGCCTGGTACCTGTCGGGCCAGTTGGATCCAACGCCAAGCGCGATGCCATAGACTTCGGCGTCACTCAGGTTGAAAGCCGCCTGTCCGCACGCCTCGCTCGCGTTGGCGTCGGCGAACGAGCCATTCGCCCAGCCGGTCGGCGTGCCGAGGAGGAGGCCGCCGTCCCACACCGAGGGAGGATTCGATCCATCGGGCATGAAGGGGCCATTCTGGGAGACACACTGGTTGTTCACCCAGTACTGGGTGCCGCCCACGTTGTGCCAGAACTGCTGACTCATCAGGTCGACCGAATTCCAGGTGTCGTTCACCGTGGGTGATCCGTCGGTGTAGTACTTCTCCCAGACCAGCTCGCTCATCACCAGCTGGTCACCGATAGTCTGGCCGATCAACAGCCGAAGCACCGGGGTTTGCGCCAGCCAGGGCGCGTCCGGCCAGTTCACGATGTAGGGAAGATTCGGATCGGTCGGATCGATCGAGCTCCGGTAGTAGTCGAACGACAGCGCCGAGACGTCACCCAGCTTGCCCCAGGGGTCCTCGCCCGACGTGTGTACGTAGAACCCCCAGTCGAACAGGTTGCTGGAGGTCCCGAGCGCCAGCGATCCGTTGCCGTACCGGGCGTTGTCACCCGTGATCTCGGCCGAACCGGTCGCCATGGTCCACGGCGTCCAGGATGGGTCGCCTGGCCAGGGGTACACCTTGGTTTGGGCTGTGGCCGAGCCGGCTCCCATGATGAGAGCCGCAATGCCCAGCCGGGCGGCGCGAAGTGAAGGGCGTGTCATAGGTAGACTCCTGCCCTTGGGGAAAGCAACGGCCATGCCCTCCGGGAAGGACCGAAGGACCGAAAGACCGAACGGCCCCAAGAGATTTATTCGCTTGATGTTAGCTAGTGTACGATGGGCGATAGTGAACAAAGGTGCATATAGATGATCAGGGGTCGGGCGGGCTGGCTGTGTTGGCTATCACCCACTTTATCGTGGCGCCACGCCCACGCTGTGCCAATAGTGGTGACATACTGTCGCGATTATGTCGTCTGTCCGCCTTCCTCTCCCATGACCTGACCACAAAGCGTAACCCCCGTAGCGAGCATGATGGTCCGAGCCGAGACGGTGGTCGGCTGTTCCGGGGTTCCCACGGTCGTCCCGGCATCGAGCATGAGGTGCTCCTCGGAGATGATCGGCCCCTGGATCCAGCAATCCTTCCCCGCCTTGATCAGCTTCCGGGAGACCAGGGCGCCGGTGATGACCACCCCTTCATCGATCGTCAACTCGCGATGGACCTTGAGGCTGCCGTTCACCCTCACCCCCCGACCGAGCCAGCACCGCCCTGCTACCACCATGTTGCCCTCGATCACCGTGTCCGCCGGGACCTCCAGGTCCTGTTCCACGCGGAGGTGATCTCCCAGCCGACGGGACCGTTCGGGGGCCTGGAACTTCCTTCCCGTTGAGGCAACCGGCATCGGCCGGGGCGACGCCGTACCCACCATGATCACCGGCGCCCCGATCCGGTCGAACGTCACGCCGGCGCCCATGTGCACTTCCTTCTCGGAGGAAGTGCGACCGTACAGGCTCGAGCGTGGCCCGACCACCAGCGGCCCGACGCTGTGCACCCACCGGGTCACGACCGACTTCTCGGCCAGCTCGACATTCTGCTCACCGAGGATGGCCCGATAGGTCGCCGAGGGACCACCGATGAAATCCTCCCGGGACCACACCTCGAGCCGGAACTGCTCACCGCCGTCGAGAACGGTGCTCTGGTCCAGGACCAGCAGGCGGCCGTTCGCCCCCGGTGGCATGCTGGTGCGCGAGATCTCGTTCGGCAGTCGCGCGAGCCGCATGAATGGCGTGTTGTCGGGAAGCTTTCCGGTCTGCTCGCCGCGGGCATCCGGCTCGCCGTCGAGTGTGGCGAGCTGGCCCTTCAGGTACTCCCGGAAATTCCGGGCGAAGCGCGCGACGTCCGCGTTGTCGCGGCCGACCATCGTGAGCGGCTCGACATCGGTGGGGCGGAAGAGCTCGCGCAACGCCGGGACCAGCGGCAGAACCAGCCACGCCGCGGTCAGCACCAGGAGGACGAGGAAGCCGAGGAGGTTCACGC
This sequence comes from Gemmatimonadales bacterium, assembly GCA_035274025.1. Taxonomy (GTDB): domain Bacteria; phylum Gemmatimonadota; class Gemmatimonadetes; order Gemmatimonadales; family GWC2-71-9; genus SZUA-320. Next base: position 10,488 of record DATEOL010000283.1, read on the forward strand.
GCCCGCTCCGTTCGGGGCGCGATAGCGCTCGGTCTTGTCCCAGGCAGGACCACTGCGTGGTGCGGCGAGCCAGGATTTTCTCGAGACGGTCGCCCTCGCGATCGCGAGCAGGTTCACCAGGAAGCCGAGCGACAGGAAGGGCAAGAGCCGGATCCGGTTTCTCGAGCCGTCGAGCCTGCACGCGGTGGCGACCTCGAAGAACGCGGCGAAGTTGCCGAGCGTGGAGTAGCTCGCGACGGCCATGAGGACGAGAATGCCCTGCGAGTACTCGTATCCCATGAAGAAGAGCGCGGTCGCGAGCGCCCAGCCGACGAGCAGCACGGGCGCCACCGCGAACACACCCAACAGCAGCACGCCGTCGATCACCTGCCAGAAGGTGAGGTGACGCGGGAAGCGAAGCAGCGGCAGCGCGTACTTCTTGAGGCATTGGTTGTGGCCCCGGGTCCAGCGCTGGATCTGGCGGATCCGGGTCGGCCAGTTCTCGGGGACTTCCTCGTAGCACTCCGAGCGATTCTGGTAGACGACGTCCCAACCGCGGAGGATCAACCGATACGTCATGTCGGTGTCCTCGGCGAGCGAGTCTTCGTTCCAGTTACCCACGTCGATGAGCGCGGACCGGCGGACGCCACCTACCGTGCCGCCATACTGCGGGATGAGCCGCAGGTTCATTCGCGCCTGCTGGTCGACCTGGTAGCCGCCGGAGCGCTCGAGATCGAGCAACCGCGTCAGCAGCGAACGATTGAGGTTGTGCGGGACCACGCGGCCCATGACCGCTCCGACTTCGGGATCAAAGAAGGGCGCCACGAGCTGCCGGATGAGGCTCTGGCCGGGCAGGTAGTCCGCGTCGAAGACCAGGAAGATCCCGACTTCGGAGCGGTCGGTCGCTTCCTTGAGTGCGGCGGACTTTCCGGGCTTTCCGCCGGTGCGGTGGAACGGCTTCACCCGGCCGGGATGTTCCGCCGCGTACCGGTCGATGATTTCCGCGGTCCGATCGGTCGACCGGTCGTTGATCGGGACGATAGTGTAGCGGTCCCTGGGATAATCGGCGGCGAGGAGTGCGTCGAGCATCCCGCCGATCACTTTCTCCTCGTTGTGGCACGGCACGAAGATCACGACCTCGGGCCAGTTCCCGGTGCCGATGTCGACGTAGGGCTGTCGATGTCGCCCGAAGACGCGGTTGAGCGTGAAGATGTAGTGGCGGATCGTGTAGATGATGAGGATCGCCACGACGATCCAGAGTCCGACCTGGAGGATGGTCTGAATCATGACTTGACCATCCGGGTC
>DATEOL010000284.1:0-7155 GCA_035274025.1 Gemmatimonadales bacterium
TGATCTCCAAGGCGATGCTCCTGGAGAAGAAAAACTTCGACCTGTCGATCCCGTCGATTCCCGGTCGCGCCGGGGCGTATCCCCGGGCCTTCCGCGCCGATTACAACGCGGAGAAGAACGCCTATCGCTTCGTGTTTTCCGGATTCAAGGCGGGTGACTGAGTCGCGTGGCGATCGATCCGGGGCTGTGGCAGCGTCTCGAGCCGCTGCTTGACCACGCGCTCGACCTGAGTGACGAGGAGCGGGGCCAGTGGCTCGACAACCTGCGGGAGAAGTCGCCCGAGCTGGTCGAGCAGCTGGTTCAGCTCCTCACCGCCGAAGAGGCCGCGGATGACGGAGGGTTCCTCAACACCGGGTTTCAGGTTCCGGCCCGCGAGCTCACCCTCGGTCCCTGGGAGCTGGAACGGCCGCTCGGCGCCGGCGGTATGGGCGCCGTATGGCTGGCCCGGCGCACCGACGGAGAGGGCGAGTCGCGCGCCGCGATCAAGCTGCTCAACCTCGCCCTCCAGAACGCCATCGGACAGGCGCGGTTCCGCCGCGAGGGCACCATGCTCGCGCGCCTCGCGCACCCGGGAATCGCCCGCCTTCTCGACACCGGGCTGAGTCCCACGGGACAACCCTACCTGGTCCTCGAGTACATCGAAGGAGCCCGAATCGACCGCTTCGCGGATGAGCGCGCGCTCAATCACAGGGATCGCATCGGTCTCGTGCTGCAGGTACTCTCCGCCATCGAACACGCCCACGCCAACCAGATCGTCCACCGCGACATCAAGCCGTCCAACATTCTCGTGACGAGCGAGGGCGTTGCGAAGCTGCTCGACTTCGGGATCGCCAAGATGGTTTCGCCCGGTGGGAGCCTGGGCAGCGCCCCCCTCACCGCGGGTTCCGCGCGCGTGCTGACGCCGGAGTACGCCGCGCCGGAGCAGGCATCGGGCGGGGCCGTATCTCCCGCCACGGATGTCTATGCTGTGGGTGTGCTGCTGTACCTGCTGTTATCCGGCAAGCATCCGACCGCCGAAGGCCGTCGTGGCGCAGCCGAGATCATCACGGCGTTATTCGAGGTTGACCCGCAACCGCTCGGTCTCGGGAGGATCGATGGGGTATTGGAGAGGTCGTTGCGGAAGAAACCCGAGGACCGCTACCAGTCAGCGAGGGAAATGACCGACGCCTTAGGACTATAGGTCTTCAGGTCTTTAAGTCTTTAAGTCTTTAGGACATTGTGCAGCAGCATCCGAGCCTTCCTCCAGTCCCGCTGCGCCGTCCGCTCTGATACTCCACGCATCGCCGCTATCTCGCCGAACGAAAAACCGCAGAAGAAGTGGAGGTCGACCATTCCCGCGAGCGCGGGATCGACCTTGCCGAGATCCACCAGCGCCTCGTCGAGCCGGATCAGCTCCTCTGGTCCCGGTTCCTGGGCCGCCGCGCCGGATTCCGTCAGGGTGATCTCCATCGCGCGATCCCGCTTCAGGGCCTGACGCCGCCGGGCATAGTCGATGACCAATCCACGCATGGCGCGGCTGGCGTAGGCGAGAAAGCGGCTCCGATCCTCGAAGTTGAGGTGCTCCCGCCCGGAGATATTGAGGTAGGCCTCGTGCAGGAGTGTCGTCGCGCCGAGCGTGACCGCACCTCCCTCGCGGCGGAGGGCTGATATGGCCAACCGGTGCAGCTCGGAGTAGAGGAGGGAGAAGAGCTCGTCGACTGCCGCCGGGTCTGCTCCATCGGCCCGGCGAATCAGCGCGTCGATATCCGGTGCCACTCAGGGCACCAGGGGCTTGGCGGTCAGCTTGCCAACCCAGACTCCACTGTTGATGTCGGTGGCAAAGAGATAGCCCTTGTGGGGCTGCACACCCCACGTCATCGGCACGTTGGGGCGGAACGCCTTGGAGGAGGCGGACCAGATGCTCCCGATCTCGCGACCCTGGGCGTAGAGGTCACCCCGCAGCTCCCCGCTGACGTCCACCGCGCGGATGCCCGCCTCGAAGTTTCCCACGTACAGCACGTTGTCGTCGACCCAGACGTTGTGACTGCCCGCGTTCGGCACCGAGTACTCGGCCACTTTCGTCGGATGCTCGATGTCGGTCACGTCGAGGACATGGAGTCGGCCCAGCGTCTTGATCCGCTCGCGCGAGCTGATGTCGAAGAACTGGGGGAAGACCTCGTCACCCGCGATGAGATAGTTGCCCCAGCGGAAGACCGTGTGCGTCCCCGCGAGCATGTCGGGCGGATAGTAGTCGGTGGTGTTGTAGGTGTAGCGGCTCACCAGCGTCGGGTTTTCGGGCGAGCCACCCTTCAGCCCGTTGCCCACGTCGAGAATGACAAGACCGTCCTTGAAGTACGCCAGGTAGGCAAAGCCGTCCTTCACCTGGATGTCGTGCAGGTAGCGCCCGACGACCTGGCCGCTTTCGGTCGTGGTGGTGTGCTTGTTCTCGATCTGCCAGCTGCCCACTTCCTTCGGATTGCGCGGATCGGCGAAGCTGATCACGCGCATGAGGCGGGAGCCGTCGTCGGTCAGGTAGACGTAATGCCCGTCGATGAACGCGCTGTGGACGCCGCTGGTGACCGTCGCGGTGTACTCCGACAGCACCTTCGGATGGAGCGGGGAGGAAAGATCGAGGAAAACGATTCCGTTTTTCCGCGACGATGCGCCCTCGCGGGTGATCACCCCGATCTTCCCGTCCGGCGTGGTGGAGACGTCGTTGATGAGTCGCGCGTCGACCTGGATCGAGTCGGCGAGGCGCGGGTTCGCGGGATCGGAGATGTCGAAGGCGTAGAGCCGGTCGGCGCCGGTGCCCACGTAGTAGACGTCGCCGATCGCCCAGCCTTCCGCGGCCTGCACCTCGCCGAATACCACTGAGCCCACCTTCTCGAACGTGCGCTGATGCTTCCGGCGGGAGACCGCAACCGGGGCGGCGCCCGACACGCTCCCGACCGTCGCCGTCACCGCGTAGGCGCCGGCCTGCTCGGCGACGAAGGCCCCGTCCGGATAGATCGATGCGCCGCCGGTCGTAAGGCTCCAGCGCACCGGCGGCGGTGGCACGACCTTGCCAGCCGCGTCCCATGCCCGGACCGTGAATCGCACCACGTCGCCGGTGGCCGCGGTCGAAGCGCCGACCACCTCGAGCCGGGCGACATTCGAGGGGCGGACGCGCACCAGTACCTGTCCCTTCGCGGGCCCCGCCTCGGCGGAGATCGTCGCCTCGCCCTGACTCCTCGCCACGATCGCGCCGGCCACGTCGACCGTGACGACGCGCGGATTCGAGCTCTTGTAGGTGATGGCCTGGTCACGGAGCGGTTCACCGTCTTCCGTATAGGCCATCCCGCGTACCAGGCTGATTCCTCCGGTGACCAGCTCGGCGGGCTCGGCTGAGACATCGACCCGGACCGGCGGCTTGGGCAGGATCGTGAGCTCGGCGAAGCCGGTCTTTCCACCCGCGCGCACCAGAACTTTCGCGCTGCCCTGACGGTGGGTGCGGACCAACCCCTGCTGGTCGACCGAGGCGATCTCGAATGGGCCGATGGCCCAGAGGATCTCGCTTGGGGTGACGACCGCGCCGCTGGCGTCCTTCGCCTCGACCTTGAAAGTGAGCTGCTCACCCGCGGTCGCGGTGGCTCGGCCAGGGGAAACCGTGACGGTGGCAACCTGGGCGCTCAGGGCACCGGGCACGGTGCACAGGAGGGCCAGGAGAGTCGGGCGGAACATGGCTGTGCTCGGAGTAGATCGGATGCCGGGAACATCCTTGTGCCTCTGCAGGACGTCAAGCCGTCCGGTTATGGCGGTTGGGCGGTTGAGGCGGTTGGACGATTGGGTCGCCTGGGTGAATCTCGCAGAATCAACCGCCCTAACCGCCCTAACCGCCTCAACCGCCTCAACCGCCATAACCGCCTACCTTTGAGACATGAACCGTCCAGCGCTCTTCCTGGTCCTCTGCCTGATCGCGTGCGACGGGTCCGGGCAACCTGAAGTCACCCTTCCGGCCGACATGACCCTCAAGACCGGGGAGCAGCGGCTCATCAAGGGCCTGACCGTGACCTTCGTCGGAGTTGAGGAGGACAGCCGCTGCCCGGACAACGCTCGTTGCGTCTGGGCTGGCAACGCTGCTGTGAATCTGCGGATCCAGGGCGGCGCGGACTCGGTCTCGATAACCCTCAACTCCGGCGTTGAGCCCAGGGCCATCGGAGTGCAGGACCTTCGATTCACGATCGTGTCCCTGCTTCCTGCTCCGGTAGTTGGTGCCCCGGTGCCCGCGTCGCACGACCTGACACTCCGCGTCGAATCGACTCGTTAGTTTGCTCACCAACCTTCGTCGGGAAGCACGCCGCATGCGAGGACATCTGCTCCTGCCCCTTGTCGGGCTGACCTGGACGCTGGCCCTTCCGGCCCAGCAGGTCACCCGTCCCCGTCCCGGCGAGGGCCGGACTCCCGAGTTTCCGCCTCCGACGATCCTCGAATACAAGCCGCGCTCGACCCTCAAGGTCGCCGAGCACCTGGTCCCGCGTGCGAAGTTCCCCGCGATCGACTTTCACGGACACCCACCCGCGCTCTCCGACGACGCCACGATCAATGGCGTCGGCCAGGCAATGGACGGGCTCAACCTGCGCGTGATGATCAGCGCCAACAGCAATCCGCCTGATCGGCTGGGACCGCAGATGGCCGCGGTGAAGGCCAGCAAGTACAAGGACCGTTTCGTCTTCTTCACGGGACTCAACCTCAACAACGTGGGCCCCGGCTCCGGTCAGAAGATTGCCGCGCAGCTCGAGGCCGACATCAAGGCCGGCGCCGTGGGCGTGGGCGAAATCGGGAAGGGCTTCGGGCTGGGCAACAGGAAGGCTGACGGGTCGCGACTCAAGCTCGATGATCCCGAGCTGGATGTCGTGTGGGAGACCGCCGCGCGGCTCAAGATCCCGGTCTTCATCCACACCGCCGATCCCGCCGAGTTCTGGGAGCCGATCGACTTTCACAATGAGCGCTGGCTCGAGCTGGCGCTCTATTCCGGCCGTCGCTTCAACGACCGGAGCAAGTTTCCCACCTTCGAGGAATTGATGGGCGAGCGGGACCGAATGCTCGCCAAGCATCCCAAGACGCTCTTCGTCCTCGCACACCTCGGCTGGCATGCGCAGGACCTCGCGCGCCTCGGGAGGATGTTCGACAGCCTGCCCAATCTCTACGCTGAAATGGGCGCGGTCCTGTACGATCTCGGCCGGCAGCCCTTCACCGGCCACGACTTCTTCGTGAAATACCAGGACCGGCTGCTCTTCGGGAAGGATTCCTTCCAGCCCGACGAGTATCCGTACTACTGGCGTGTACTCGAAACCCGCGACGAGTACTTCGACTACTACCGCGACTATCACGCGTTCTGGAAGATGTACGGACTCGGCCTTCCCGATCCTGTGCTCAAGAAGTTGTATTACGGAAACGCGCTCAAGATCGTGCCGGGGATTTCGAAGGAGGGGTTTCCCAAGTAGCGGCCGGGCTCATACCTCACCCTTTTTCACCGCTGGCCGCGCATCGGTTTCGCGTTTGGCCAGCGCCGTGGGTGCGGGCTTCCTGCCTTCCTCCCGTTTCAGTCGCACCCTCGTGATCTCCGCGCCGAGCAGCACGATCTGTGAGGTGTAGTAGACCCAGAGGAGCAGGATCATCACCGAGCCCGCGGCCCCGTAGGTCGAAGCGAGGGTGCTCTTTCCCAAGTACAGGCCGATCATCTCCTTGCCGAACACGAAGAGTCCCGCGGTGGTCAACGCTCCCAGCCAGACATCCCGCCACTTGAGCTTCGCGTCAGGCAGGTACTTGTAGATGAGAGCGAACAGCAGCGTGACCACGCCGAAAGGCACCACTAGATCGAGCAGCTTCCAGATCAGTGAGATCTCTTCACCCTGCCGGCCGAGGTAGCCCGAGAGCGCCGCGAGGCCCGCGCTCACGACGAGGGAGACCATCAGCAGGAAGCCGAGAGAGATCACCAGGCCGAATGAGCGCAGCCGGTCCAGGATGAAATCGAGGATCCGCGACTTCGGGGGATCCTGCTTTACCTGGAACACCGTATTCAAGGCGTGCTGCAGCTCGAGGAACGCGCCCGTCGCCCCGACCAGGAAGGTCACCCCGCCGATGAGCGTGGCGATGGCACCGTTACGCTCCCGGCTCGCTCCCTCGAGCAATCCCTGCAGGGCACGGCCACCGTCCACCCCGATCAGTCCATCGACCTGCCGGACGATCTCGCCCCGGACCGCCTCCGCGCCGAAGAAATAGCCGGCGACCGCGATCACGATGACGAGGACCGGTGCGATGGAGAAGAGGGTGTAATAGGCGAGCGACGCCCCCAGCCGGGGGACATTGTCCTTGGACCATCCCTTCACCGAGTCCAGCAGCACCTGCGCCAGCGGCGGCAGTCGCACGGTCACGTCCGGGTGATGCTCACCTTTGAGACGACTGTGAACCCGCCTCAGTGACCGGCTTTCGTGTGCCGGGTTGCGACATCGCATCGTCTACTCATGAAGATGAGCACGCGCGTAGAAGTGCCAGCAAGTTCGGCGCTCCGCCTGCTAGCATGTTTTGCGGTGATCGTTGTTTTCCTGCCGAGTCGGGTCACCGCGCAGAGCAAGGTTCGCGTCGAGATCGAAGGGGTGGACGCCGAGCTGGAGCGGAACGTCCGCGCCATCATGGAGATCGCCCGCGAGGCGGAGAACGGTCTCATGACGCGCCAGCGGATCGATCGCCTGCACGTGCGTGCGACCGACGATATCGAGACGGCCCTCCAGCCTTTCGGCTACTACCAGCCCCATATCGAGAAGTCGCTCGAGCCGGACGGCGACGCGCTGATCGCGCGCTACGTCGTCGATCCCGGCGTGCAGGTGCACGTCCGAACTATCGACGTCACGCTGACAGGTCCGGGGAAGGACGATCCCGCCTTCCTCGCGGCGAAGGCTGCGTTCCCACTCCATGCCGGCGACCCTCTGCGCCACACGCTGTACGAGAACGGAAAGCTCAAGTTCCTCACCGTCGCCGCCGACAGCGGCTACCTCGACGCCGACTTCGACACCAGTGCCGTTCGGGTGGACAAGGGAACCAACACCGCGGATGTCCGGATCATCTTCGAGACCGGAGAACGCTTCCACTTCGGGCCCGTCTGGTTCGAGCAGGACATTCTCGACGACAGCTTCCTCA
>DATEOL010000285.1:0-16497 GCA_035274025.1 Gemmatimonadales bacterium
GTCGCGCTCTCGAGCCTGCTCGGCGCGGGCGATCACGCAATCGTCACCTGGCCCACTTATCAGTCACTGGAGGAGATCGCCCGGGGCGCCGGCGCGGAGGTAAGCCGGTGGGAGCTGCGCGAGTCCAATCAGTGGATGCCTGACCTCGACGAGCTGCGGGGGCTCATCCGCCCCGGCACGCGGCTCATCGTCGTGAATTTCCCCCACAATCCCACCGGGGTCCTTCCCGACCCGGCGGTTTGGAAGGAGATCATCGCGATCGCGAGGCAGTGCGGCGCGTGGCTGTTCAGCGACGAGGTGTACCGGGGACTGGAGTACGATCCCGCCGAGCGTCTCCCGGCGGCCGTCGATTCCTACGAGCGAGGACTCAGTCTCGGCGTGATGTCAAAGGCCTATGCGCTGGCGGGACTCCGGATCGGCTGGATCGCGTGCCGCGATGCGGCGACCCGCACGCGGATGGCGACGCGAAAGGACTGGACGACGATCTGTTCCAGCGCTCCGAGTGAAGTGCTCGCGCTGATGGGACTTCGCGCGCATGACCGGATCCTCGAGCGGAACTTCGACATCATTCGCGGCAACCTGCTTCATCTCGATCGTTTCTTCATGCGCCATGGTGACCGGATGCGGTGGGTGAAGCCGCGCGCCGGTTGCATCGCCTTTCCCCGACTCGAGGGAGAGCCGATCGACCCATTCTCGGCGAGGCTGGTCGAGAGGGAAGGGGTACTGCTGTTGCCCGGATCGACCTACGGTCATTCCGGCAACAACTTCAGGATCGGGTTTGGACGGCGGAACATGCCCGAGGCGCTCGAGCGCCTCGAGCGGTTCATGCAGGCGTAACCATCGCGCGGAGCGCGCGCTTGTCGACCTTCCCGATCGGAAGCAATGGCAGGTCCGCTGCAATCGTGAAGCGCTTCGGGACCTTGTAGTTCGCGAGCCGGGTCCGGCAGTGCTCCCGAAGCTCTTCGTCTGTGACGCCATCGGCCACCACGAACGCGTGACCCACCTCGACGTACAGGGGATCGGGCACGCCGATCACCGCGGCGAGTCGGACCGCGGGATGCGCCTCGAGCGCGATCTCGATCTCGCGCGGATAGACGTTGTAGCCTCCCGACTTGAACATCTCCTTCAACCGGCCAATCAGCTTGATCGCCCCGTCGGGCCGCGCGACCGCGAGGTCGCCGGTGTGGAGCCAGCCTTCGTCGTCGATTGCTTCCCGGGTCGCCTCGGCGCGGTTCAGGTAACCCAGCATGATGAAATCGCCGCGGACCTGGATCTCGCCCGGCTCGCCCACCACTGCGGGCGTGCCGTCGGGAGACGCGAGCCTGAACTCGTAGGCAGGATGCGGCCAGCCAATGGTATCCGACAGTATGTCCAGGTCCTGGGTGTCCTGCACGTAGGTGACTGAGCCCACCGATTCGGTGAGGCCGTAGGAGGACGACATCCGCGGAGTAATCTCACGGAGCTTGAGGATCAGCTCGCGCGACGCGGCCGCGCCCGACCAGATGATGATCTGGACCGATGACAGGTCGCAGCCCGCCAATCCGCCTGGCCGCCTGCCCGCCTCGTCGAGGGTCATGGAGAACATCGCCGGGATCTGGCCGAACACCGTTATGCGTTCACGCTCGATCACCGCGGGAATGTTCTCAGGGTCGAACTGCTCCATGAACACGATGGTCCCACCGGAGACCAGCACGTAACAGCAGATGTCGCCGACGCAGCCGACGTGGTTGATCGGGAAGTTGTTGAGGATGCGGAGCGGGTCGGCGGTCCAGATCTTCGACTGGACCTCGGAGCACTGCACCAGCCCGCGGTGCGGCAGCATGGCCCCCTTGGGCCGGCCGGTCGTGCCCGATGTGTAGACGAGCATGGCCGCATCGCCGGGCTCGACGAGCGCGCGTGCGCGGGCCAGCTCCTCGTCGCCCACCAGCACGCCGCGTCCCTCGAACATGCTGAATGGCTCGGCGCGCGCAGGCAGATCGTCGTTGCCGAAGGCGACAAGGTCCCGCTTTGAACCCCGACAGAGCTGGACCAGGTCGGGGCTATAGTCGCGGTCGCCGATCCTGGTGCGCGCGAAAATCACCGTGGGTTGAGCGTCCTCCACGACGTACTTGAGCTCATCCAGCGTGTAGCGCGGATTCAGCCCCAGCCACATCGCGCCGATCGAGGAGCTGGCGAGGAAGGTGATGTAGAAATCGGGATGCGGGGTGCAGAGTGTCGCGACGCGGTCGCCGCGCTTGACGCCGGCCGCCAGCAGCGCGCGCGCCAGTCGATCGACGCGCCGTTCCAGCTCGGCGTAGGTGATGCGGGTGTCCCCGAGGACGGCAGCTTCGCGGTCGGGCGCCGCTTTGGCCCAGCGTCCGAGGTAATCCGTGATCCTCACGGCTGATTGCCCTCGATCCGCCGGTGCGCCTCCTCCCCGCTTACCCAGAGGCCAAGCCACTCCGCGACGAGGGCCGGCCGCGACTGGTTCTCGATTTCGATGGTGACGCCAAAGCGGTTGATCAGCTCGCCGGGACTTTTCTGGCGAGCCTCCAGCATCACGAAGCGGGCGCGTATCCGTGAATTGACGGGCACCGGAGCGACGAACCGAAGCTTCTCGATGCCGTAGTTGATTGCGTATCCGCCGGTGTCCACCGTCGAGTCCTCCCGCCAGCCCAGCGCCTGTCGGCTGAGCGCCGTCAGCATCGAGAGGGTCAGAAACCCGAACGCGATGGTCGAGTGAAACGGGCTGTTGGCCCCGGCCCATACGGGGTCGATATGCATCGGATCGAGGTCGTCTGTCGCGCGCGCGAACAGGTCGATGCGGGCCTGGTCGATGGTGACCCAGTCGGAAAGGCCGATTTCCTGGCCGACGCGGTCAGCGAAGGTGAGCATGATTGGCTGAGTCATGACGAAAGTTAGACGGGCGAAGAGGGGCTACCAGCTCCCCGTTACCAGCCTGTCGAGTTAGAAGGACCCGGATTTCTGATCAGCAGAGTTCATTGACGCACCCGGCGCTGAAGGTGCCCTGGATCCTGGTTTGGTTTCCCTCAGGGTCTCGTGCAATGATGTCGAGCGACCCGATCAGCGCCCAGCGATGCACTCGATCGAGCACGATCGCCCCGCTCTCGACTGTGAATGGTCTGGGCTCGGTGTTCCGTGCGAGCTCATCGACGAAGACTCGAGGTCCGCCGGTCGCCCCCACTTGATACATGCCGGCGGGTGGGTAGTGCGTGCCGTCCCAGATGATGTCGAGCTGGAGATGGGGTCCGTTCCCGGCTGACTTGAGCACGAGATAGACCACGGGTGAAAGAAAGTATTCGAAGTAGGCCGAGCCGGACTCTTCCCGAATCGTGGAGAGGCTTAGCGAAATGCTTTGCCTTCCGGTAGCCACCGTGTCCACTCGAACCATCTCAAGCGGCAGGTCGAATCCTTCCGCTAGCTCGAAGGAGCCAGAAATTGTGTCGCCGTGCCGTCTCCCGGTGAATTGGTACGTCACGCCGGAACCGCCAGGCGAAACCTCCAACTCCACGAATTCACCTTCCGTGGAACCGGTTGCTATCGCTGTGAATGAGCGATAGCCGGGGGCGCCAAGGAAGCCAATTCCGGCAACCACGCCACCGTTGTCCTCAAGCGAAAGGCCAATGTACAGCGGGGTTCCGCCTGTTTGAACGACCCCTTCGAAGTTTCCCGTGAGGCTTTGCATCTGAGGCGAGGTGGTCTCGCCGCAGCCAACCAGAATTGCCGCCAGACCGGCCAGTGCGGATTGCCTACCGGCGGACATATGATGCGTCGAGAAGACCCTGACGAACGACTTCACACGAGTCAGCGCCAGTGTCGCTGCAACTATAGACTTGCAACGACAGACGCCGAAAAAGCACGTCGGGATAGGCCCGAATTTCGAGCGGCAATACGTATGGCACCTCGTTCATCACCAGCAGGAACGCACCATCTCGCTCCAGGATGGTCCCGCTATAGGAGCCGGCCGCCCCGTACGTCTCCACAAACCCGTCCGGGTAGCGCTTGTTTGCGAATGTCTTGAAGACCCGCCGGAATACTGAGGCCGATTCTATGTAGACCGTATCCAACTCGATTCCTTCGACGTACTGGAATTCTGGATAGGTCCGTTCAATGAGCGAAAAGGGTGGTCGCTTTCCATCGAAGCTCGATAGGATGTAGCGACCCGGTTCCAGGGTATCGAGCAATGTGGGCTCTGTTGAGCCGCATCCCATCATCGCGAGCAGAAGTACCGCGTAACCGGGGCGCATGGCGGGGAGAAAGTCGTTGCTTTCTGGTCGACAGGCAAGCGGTCCGGTCGACCGAACGGGACGAGTGGGAGGTCTCGTCCCGCCGGGCTCTAGGGCCGTGACCGCGACCGGTGGCCGGATCCGAGGCCGATCCGCCGCGTTGACGAGCCGCGTAATCCTGAATTGACCCCGCGCTGATCCGTGTCGCGGCGAGGATTAGCGGCGGGAGGCAGTCGGATCCGGCCGCCGAGGCAGGTCACGGCCCTAGAGCCCGCCGCCCGTCGCCCCGTCGCCCGTCGCCCCCTCGCCCGCTATTTTTCCCCCATGGCAACGAGAACCACAGCCCGCGCCCGGGCCAGCACCCGCCTCGACAAGGCGGACCTCCTCGACCTCTACCGCCTGATCTACCTGTCCCGCCGCATCGACGACAAGGAGATCCAGCTCAAGCGGCAGAACAAGATCTTCTTCCAGATCTCCGGTGCCGGGCACGAAGCCGTGCTCGCCGCGGCCAGCAAGGTCTTCCGCTCCGGCTACGACTGGTTCTACACCTACTACCGCGACCGCGCCCTCTGCCTCGGTCTCGGCATGACGCCGACCGAGATGCTCCTCTCGGCGGTTGGCGCGGCGGACGACCCGAACAGCGGCGGCCGGCAGATGCCGAGCCATTGGGGTCACAAGAACCTGAACATCCCCAGCAGCTCGAGCCCCACCGGCACCCAGTTCCTCCAGGCCGTGGGCTGCGCCGAGGCGTGGCTTCGCTACAGCACCAACGACGCGATTCCCGATCGCGACGCGTTCTACAAGGGCGACGAGGTCGTCTACTGCTCCACCGGCGACGGCACCACCAGCGAGGGTGAGTTCTGGGAGGCACTGAACACCGCGACCAACCTCAAGCTGCCGGTCGTGTTCGTGGTCCAGGATAACAAGTACGCGATCTCGGTCCCGGTCGAGGTGCAGACCGCGGGTGGGTCGATCTCCAAGCTGCTCACCGGCTTCCCCGGGCTCTTCATCCAGGAGTGCGACGGCTGCGATCCACTCGCATCCTACGACACCATGGTGAAGGCCGTCGAGTACGCCCGCGCCCGGAAGGGCCCCGCGCTGGTGCACGCGCATGTAATCCGGCCCTACAGTCACTCGCTGTCGGACGACGAGGTCCATTATCGCACCGCGGATGAGCGCTCCGAGGACGACCGCAAGGATCCGCTGACCGCCTATCCGGCGTACCTGGTCCAGCACGGCATCGCCTCCGAAGCGGAGCTCGAAGCCATTCGCGCCCAGGCCGATGAGGAGATCGCGACCGCGACCGAGATCGCGCTCGCTTCGCCGCAGCCTCCGACCGACACGGTCTACCAGTATGTCTTCTCGCCCGATGTCGACCCGACCTCGGAGCAGTTCGACACCGAGGACGATCCGCACTTCAGCGGCGAGCCCACCACGATGGTGGACCTGCTCAACTCGTGCATGAAGGACGAGCTGACCCGCGATCCGCGCATCCTGGTGTTCGGCGAGGACGTGGCCGACGCGAGCCGCGACCAGTTCATCAATCAGGTAAAGGGGAAGGGCGGGGTCTTCAAGGTCACCTGGGGACTGCAGAAGGCGTTTGGCAGCAACCGGGTCTACAACTCGCCGCTCGCCGAGGCCAACATCGTCGGCCGCGCGATCGGGCTCGCGACTCGGGGGTTCAAGCCGGTGGTCGAGATCCAGTTTTTCGACTACATCTGGCCCGCGTACATGCAGATCCGGAACGAGCTCGCCATCATGCGGTGGCGCTCGAACAACGCGTTCAGCTGCCCGGTGGTTATCCGCGTGACCTACGGAGGCTACCTCAAGGGTGGCGCGCCGTATCACTCGCAGACCGGCGCGTCGGTCTTCACCAGCGTGCCCGGCCTCCGGGTCATCTGCCCGTCCACCGCGCTCGATGCCAACGGCCTCCTCCGGACGGCGATCCGCTGCGAGGACCCGGTGCTCTTCCTCGAGCACAAGCACCTCTATCGCCAGACCTACAACAAGGCGCCGAACCCGGGCCCGAATTTCATGGTGCCCTTCGGCAAGGCGCGGGTGGTCCGCGAGGGGACCGATCTCACCGTGGTCACCTACGGGGCGGTGGTGCAGCGCACCATCGTGGCCGCGAAAGAGCTCGAGGACGAGACCGGCCAGAGCGTCGAGGTCATCGACCTCCGTTCGCTCAACCCGGTGGACTGGGAGACCATTTACGCGTCGATCCGGAAGACCAACCGGGTCATCGTGGCGTACGAGGACGCGATGAGCTGGGGCTACGGCGCCGAGCTGGCCGCGCGCATCGCGGACCAGGCGTTCCCGTGGCTCGATGCGCCGGTCAAGCGCGTGGCGTCGACCGACACATTCGTGGCGTACGCGCCCGAGCTCGAGGACGTGATCCTGCCGCAGGTGGAGTCGCTCAAGGCGGCGATGGTGGACATTCTCAAGTTCTAGTCCCGTCTGACCGTCTGACTGTCGGACGGAGCGGTTCGTGGTAAGATCAGGGCCAATGCGCGCTGCCGCGTTGGCCCTGTTCCTTTGTCTGCCGGGTATCTCCACTGCCCAGCAGTTTCCCTATCGCGATTCGACCCTCCCGACCACCCGCCGCGTAGCCGACCTCCTCGGCCGCATGACGATCGAAGAAAAGTTCTGGCAGCTCTACATGACGCCGGGAAATCTCGACGACCCCTCGAATGACTGGTCGCAAGGAGTCTTGGGTCTCCAGATCCGGGTTCCGGACAGCACATCCGCCCGCGCGCACGCCGAGCGCATCAACGCCATCCAGCGCTACTTCGTCGAGCGCACCCGCCTGGGCGTCCCGATCATCCCGTTCGAGGAAGGCGTGCACGGACTGCTCACGCCCGGTGCCACGGTGTTTCCCGCCGCGATCGGTCTCGCCGCAACGTGGGACACCGCGCTCATGGGTCGTGTTGCGAACGCCATTGCCCGGGAGACGAGGAGTCGCGGCATCCGGCAAGTCCTCTCGCCCGTGGTCAACATCACCCGCGATCCACGCTGGGGACGTACCGAGGAGACGTATGGCGAGGATCATGTCCTCGCCGGACTCATGGGAGGCGCCTTCGTTCGCGCATTCGAGAGAGCCGGTCTCATCGCGACCCCCAAGCATTTCGTGGCGAACGTCGGTGAGGGAGGCCGCGACAGTTGGCCCATCGAGCTGAGCGAGCGGCTGCTTCGTGAGGTGTACTTCCCGCCTTTCGAGTCTGCGCTCAGGGCGGGAGCGCAGTCGATAATGACTTCGTACAACTCAGTCGATGGAGTGCCAGCGACACAAAGCGCGTGGTTGCTCGCCGACATCCTTCGAGGACGCTGGAAGTTTCCCGGCTTCGTGATCTCCGACATGTCCGCGACCGGCGGAGCCGTGGTGCTGCACATGACGGAGCCCGACGCGCCGGCCGCGGCGGCCCATGCCTGGCAGTCCGGGCTCGACGTGGTCTTCCAGTCGCGTTGGGCCGAGCACCAACCATACCTGGAGGCCGTCCGGCAGGGACTGGTCCCTGCCACCACGGTCGACTCGGCGGTCGCCCGGGTGCTGCGGGCGAAATTCGAGCTGGGGCTCTTCGAGAGTCCCTATGCTGATGCGGACAGTGCCGCGCGCTGGAACGGTTCAGCCGAGCATCGCGCGCTCGCCTTGGAGTCTGCCCGCGCGTCCCTCGTGCTCCTCAGGAACGAGCGCCAGATGCTTCCCTTGAACAGGACGATTCCCGCGATCGCGGTCATTGGAGCCGACGCCGAAGCAACGCGCCTGGGGGGATACAGCGGTCCGGGGGTGAGACCGGTGAGCCTGCTTCAGTCCCTGCGGGCAACGCTTCGGGGACCGGTCCGCTTCGCGCGCGGCCCCGGGAGGACGGCCGTCCAGGGAGAAGTCGTTCCAGCCGGCGCGTTCATTGGTCTCAAGGGCGAATACTTCGATGGCATCGACCTGAGCGGCTCGCCGCGCCTGGTTCGCAACGACGAGCGGATCGATTTCGCCTGGACACTCTCGGGTCCGGCCGAAGGGCTCGCGCGCGACTGGTACTCGGTGCGCTGGACCGGACGCATCACCAGTTCGGGGCGTCGACTTGGCGTCGAAGGCAACGACGGATATCGCCTGTGGATCGACGGGAAGATGGCGCTCGACAACGCCAGGCCACGTTCCTTTGGCACCCGGTTCATCCCGGCCCTCGCTCCGGGCGCCCACGACCTTCGCCTCGAGTACCGAGAGCCCGAGGGCAACGGCCGCATCCGGCTGGTATGGCAAGCCCGTGATGACTGGCGTGCCCGGATCGACAGCGCAGTCGCCGTTGTGCGCGCCAGCAGCGCGGCGGTCATCGTGGCAGGTATTGAAGAGGGAGAGTTCCGGGATCGCGCTTCGTTGGCGCTTTCCGGTCATCAGGAGAAGCTGATCGAAGCGGTCGCTGCGACGGGCAAGCCGGTTGCGGTCGTGATTGTCGGCGGAAGCGCGGTCACGATGCCCTGGCACGAGAAGGTCGGCGCCGTGCTCTTCGCATGGTATCCCGGAGAGGTTGGCGGTGACGCGATCGCAGATGCGCTCCTGGGAGAAATCAATCCTGCGGGGCGCCTGCCCATCACCTTCCCGATGTCCGAAGGACAGCTCCCGCTCTACTACAATCACAAGCCGACCGGTCGCGGTGACGACTATGTCGACCTGACCGGACGGCCGCTGTTCCCCTTTGGCTTCGGCCTGAGCTATACCACATTCGAGTACTCGGATCTTGCCATTCATGGCGACGGCGGCCCGGTGTTTTCGGTCCAGGCCCGCGTGCAGAACTCGGGCGCGCTCCGCGGTGACGAAGTCGTTCAACTTTACCTGCGAGACGAGCTTGCCACCGTCGCGCGGCCGGTGATGCAGCTTGCCGGCTTCCGCAGACTCACGCTCGCTCCTGGCCAGTCAGCAGTCGTGGAATTCAAGGTGACTCGCGACCAGCTCTCCCTCCTCGACGAACAGCTCGACACGGTGGTCGAGCCGGGAATCTGGCGCGTCATGGTCGGTTCCTCGTCGCGCGATATACGTCTGAAGGGGGAGTACACGGTTCGATGACCACGAGGCGTGAAGTCCTGCTCGCTGGCGTCGCCGCGCTCGGTGCAACGCGCTTCCACCTCCCCCAGTCTCGACCCGTGCCCTCGGCCGCGCAGCTCACCTGGCAGCGCGACGAGCTGGCCCTCTTCCTCCACTTCGGTGTCAACACCTTTACCGATCGCGAGTGGGGCGACGGCCGCGAGGATCCGGGGATCTTCGCGCCGACCGCCCTCGACGCGCGACAATGGGCGCGGACCGCGAAGGCGGCGGGCTTCCGCGCGATGATCCTCACCGCCAAGCATCACGACGGCTTCTGTCTCTGGCCCTCACGAACCACCCGTCACAGCGTCGCGTCGAGTCCCTGGCGCGGTGGCAGCGGCGACCTGGTGCGCGAATTCACCGACGCGTGCCGTGCGGAGGGACTGCGAGCGGGACTCTATTGCTCGCCCTGGGACCGGAACGCGCCGGCCTACGGCGACAGTGCCCGCTACAACGACATGCTCTGCGACCAGCTCACGGAGCTCCTCAGTGGCTACGGGAAGATCCACGAAGTCTGGTTCGATGGTGCCAACGGGGAAGGGCCCAACGGGCGGAAGCAGGCCTACGACTGGCCCCGCTTCTTCGATCTCGTCAAGAAGCTCCAGCCCGACTCGGTGATCTTCTCCGACGCTGGGCCCGACGTGCGCTGGATCGGCAACGAGAAGGGCGTCGCGGGCGAGCTTAACTGGAGCACCGTCGATCCCATTGCGGTGCCGTACCCCGGCGCCGAGGGCGACAAGGTGATCGCGATGCTCCAGCACGGCGATCCTGATGGCAGCGTGTGGCGACCGGGTGAAGCCGACGTCTCGATCCGCCCCGGGTGGTTCCATCACGCGGCCGAGGACGCGCGGGTGAAGTCGGTGGAGGAGCTGGTTGGGCTCTACTTCTCCTCGGTGGGAAGGAACTCGAAACTGTTGCTGAACGTCCCTCCCACCCGCGACGGCCTCATCTACGCCATTGATGCGGAGCGGCTCGCCGGCATGCGTACCGTGCTCGATCTCATGTTCCGCGACAACCACGCCGACCAGCGCCGGGCCTCGTGGCAGCGCACCGACGACCGCACCGCGACGTTGACCGTCGATCTGGGCCGCGCAGTGAACATCCGCATCCTCGACCTGCGCGAGGACATCACCCGCGGCCAGGTAGTGGCCAGGTACGCGGTGCACGGTGAGACCAGCGGCGGATGGCAGCCGCTCTCTTCGGGAACCACGATTGGGTACCGCAAGCTCGACCATCTCGATGCCCGCGATGTACGCCGTCTCCGCGTGACAATCGACGCAGTCGACCAGCCTCCTCCCATCTCCCTGGCGTGCTTCGGATAGACCACAGGGCACCGGGTCCAGAGCACGGGCGGTCTCCTGTGCTCTGTGCTCTTTGCTCTGTGCTCCCTGGTCGGTAGCTTCACTGCGCCTCTCGCCGATTGTCGATATGACGATTGTTGTGATCGCCATCGCGCTCGTTCTGGTGTTCGGCATTTTCACCTGGAACAAGCTGACGAGGCTGCGGCAGCTCGCCGACAATGCCTGGGCCGACATCGATGTCCAGCTCAAGCGGCGTCACGACCTGATCCCCCAGGTCGTGGCGGTCGTGAAGGGCCACGCCGACTACGAGAAGGGCACCCTCGAGTCGGTGGTCCAGGCGCGCTCCAGCGCGATGAGCGCGACTTCGCCGGCGTCGAAGGCAGCCGCCGAGGAGCCCGTCGCGCGGGGGCTGAGCCGGATCTTCGCGCTCTCGGAGGCCTACCCCGAGCTCCGCGCGATGGAAAGCTTTCGCGGCCTCCAGACCACGCTCGCAGACATCGAAGACCATCTCCAGAACGCGCGACGGTACTACAACGCCGTCGTGCGCGACTTCAATACCGCGATCCAGCAGTTCCCCGCGAACCTGATCGCCGGGACCATGGGATTCGGCCAGCGGGAGTTCTTCGGCCTCGATGACCGGAGCGAGGCCGCCACACCCGGCATCAAGCTCGCGATCTTCCTCGCCGTACTCGCCACGGCCTCTCCGGCATCGGCCCAGGACCGCACCCTCGAGATCCAGAACTTTTCATCCCTCATCCGGGTCAACCAGGACGCGACGCTCGACATCCAGGAGTCGATCGCCGTGCAGTTCAACGGGAAGTGGAACGGGATCTACCGGACCGTCCCCGTCGAGTACCGCACGCCGCAGGGGTTCAACTGGTCGATCCAGCTCGACCTCCTCGGCGCTACCGATGGGAGCGGCGAGGCGCTCAAGGTCGAGACCAGGCGCGAGCGCCACTACATCAAGTACAAGATCTGGATCCCCGGCGCGGAGAACACCGGCAAGGTGGTCTCCCTCCGCTACCGGGTGCGCAACGGGCTCCGGTTCTTCGAAGACCACGATGAGCTTTATTGGAACGCCACCGGCGACGAGTGGGATGTCCCCCTCGGCCTCGTCACCACGCAGGTCGAGCTTCCCGCCGGTGCCACCGGCATCCGGACCTCGGCGTTCACCGGCGCGGTCGGGTCGACCGCCAACGACGCCATCATCGACACCAGCGGCACCACCGTTTCCTTCGCGCTGCAGCGCGGCCTCGGCTACCGCGAGGGACTGACGGTGGTGATCGGATGGAACAAGGGCGTCGTCACCGAGCCGACCAAGGCGGACAAGGCGGTGGGCTTCTTCCGGAGCAACTGGCCGCTGCTGATTCCGCTGCCGGTGTTCCTGCTCGCGTTCATGATCTGGCAGCGACGCGGCAAGGATCCGGAGGGCCGTCCCGTGATGGTACAGTACGATCCGCCGGAGCATCTCTCGCCGGCCGAGGCGGGGACGCTGATCGACAACGCGGCCGACATGCGCGACATCACGGCCACGATGGTCGACCTCGCGGTGCGCGGATTCATCAGGATCGAGGAGCGGGAAGACAGCAAGCTGTTCGGGCTGATCAAGAACCAGGATTTCTACCTGCACCGGCTCAAGGATGGGATGGAGGAAGCGAAACTCGCCGTGCACGAACGGCGGGTGCTCGAGGGGATTTTCGAATCCCGCGGCAGCGTGGTGTCGCTCGACGACCTCAAGAACGAGTTCTATACCGAGCTGCCCGGCATCCGCGACGGCATCTTCACCCAGCTTCTGACTCACGGGTACTACCGCTCGCGGCCCGACAAGGTGGCGGCAGCCTGGGCCGGTGGGGCATTGGCAATCGGCGTTCTGATCGGCTTCGGCGGCAGCTTCATCTCGGCTTCGCTCTCGATGACGCCGGTGCCGTTCATCGTGGCCGGTGTCCTTTCGACGATCATCCTGATGTCATTCGCGGCGATCATGCCCGCACGCACAGAGGCGGGTGCCCGTGCGCTCGAGAAGGTGAAGGGCTTCGAGGAGTTCCTGCGCCGGGTCGAGTCACCCCAGTTCGCCCATGTCCAGAAGACGCCCGAGCTGTTCGATCGCTGCCTGCCCTACGCGATGGCGTTCGGGGTCGAGCAGAAGTGGGCCAAGGCCTTCGAGGGGATCTATCGCGAGCCGCCCAACTGGTACGCCGGCGGCTCTATGACCCGCTTCTCGGCGATGAACTTTTCCTCCCAGCTCTCGAGCTTCACCACCAGCGCGGGATCGACGATGTCGTCGTCACCGCGGAGCTCGAGCGGGTCCGGCTTCAGTGGCGGGTCGTCGGGTGGCGGCGGCGGGGGCGGCGGCGGTGGCGGGTTCTAGCCTGACCGTCTGACGGCCTGATCGGACCGAGCCATCTGTCGCATCACCTTCCGCCAGCCGGCTTCCGCCGACTGTCCCGCCCCGGTGAATATCCTTTCCAGGTGGGCGCGCTGCATCCCTGAGAGCCGGTCTTCCAGGCCGGCTCCTGCCCGTGTCAGGGTCAGCCTTCGCAGGCGCCGATCGTCCTGATCAACGCCCGTTCTCACCAGCCGTCGCGCGAGCAGGTCGCGGAGGGGCCGGTGCAGGGCCTGCTTGGTAATCGCGAGCCTCTCCAGCAGCTCAATAAACACGCGAGGAAGGCGAGCTGGGATCGCAAGTGCGGCTCCTTGAGGAGACGGACATGCGTACTCACCGCTCACTGCTCTCTACTTGCTACTTTCCAAGCTACCACCATCACGGGCAATCGAGGGATGACTAAGAGCCGCATGGAAGCGTTCAGCGACGGCGTCATCGCGATCATCATCACGATCATGGTCCTCGAGCTCAAGGTGCCGCATGGCAGCGACCTTGCTTCTCTCCGTCCGGTGCTTCCCTTCTTCCTCTTCTATGCGCTGAGCTTCATCTACCTGGGTATCTACTGGAACAATCACCACCACATGCTCCACGTGACGGAGTACGTGGACGGAAAGATCCTCTGGGCCAACCTGCACCTGCTGTTCTGGCTCTCCCTGGTGCCGTTCGCCACGGCGTGGATGGGAGAGAATCACTACGCGCCAATTCCGACTGCAGGCTACGGCGCGGTGCTGTTCATGGCGGGAGCAGCCTACTACATCCTGGAACGGCAGATCGTCCGGCTGCACGGACCAAGGTCGAAGCTCGCCGAAGCGGTCGGCATCGACTTCAAGGGCGTGATGTCCATGGTAGCGTACTCTCTGGCGATTCTCCTGGCGTTCGTGTCGCCCTGGATCTCCATCGCGCTCTACGTGGCGGTGGCGCTGGCGTGGCTGGTGCCGGATCGGCGGATCGAGGCACGGCTCAGTCGGTAGGAGGTCGGTCGGTCGGTCGGATCCTTCTCCACTCCGAGGTACTCTCTCGCGAACGCGTTGGCCGACGCCACGGTAGAGCCGTCACATCAATTTGCTGGCTGTTTCCCGCTGGGAATCGAGGCGCTCATACACGATCCCCGCGAAATCAGCGGGGGCTCGACGGACAACGCCTTCGGCGAGATTCGATCCGACAGAAAGTGCCGATCGACGAATCTCTGCCGCCAACCCGTACTTTTCGCGCGATGGCCAGGATTCGGAACCTGCAGAGATCTGAACGAAGAGGCTATGCGCTGCCTCCCAGGCCCTGAGGCGCTCGAATGGTTTCATGACTGCCGGATCTAATGCAGAGGCATGAAATCACGGTAAACCGACCGACCGCCCGACACTCCGCCCCCCTTCCAGCCGTACTGTCCAGACCATGCGCCGGACCGTCCTCCTTGTCCAGCTTCTCACCGCCTGTACGGCGCTCGAGAGGCTTCCCGACCGACTCCTCGACCGCCGGACCGCGCGGGAGAGGTACGAGGCAGGCCTGGAGGCCGCCGGCCTCGCGACCACCGCGCTCGTACGCGCCTGGACGGATGCCGGGACTCGGGCTCTCCAGGCGGCGCCCACGATCAGCCTGCCTCTGGAGGAGCAGGGCTACTTCGAGCCGGCCGAGCCCGCGGCACTTTCATGGCGCGTGGCGGTCAAGCGCGGACAGCGACTCTCGCTCCTGGTCACATTCGCCGCCGACTCCACCGCGCGCCTTTTTCTCGAGGTCTGGCGCGACTCCCGCGACAACATAGCGAAGTTCGAACGCGTCATCGAGGCCGACAGCGGCGAGCGCTCGCTGCAATGGTCGCCCCGCCGCGATGGCGAGCTGATTGTCCGCGTCCAGCCTGAGCTGCTGCGTGGAGGACGCTTTACGGCGCGGCTCGCGGTCGATCCGGTCCTGGCGTTCCCGGTCCAGAACCACGGCGAGCGCGACATCCAGAGCCGGTTCGGTGCACCGCGCGATGGCGGGCGACGCGATCATCACGGCGTCGACATCTTCGCGCCTCGCGGCACTCCCGCATTGGCCGGGACCGATGGGGTGGTGCGACGCGTCGAGGTCACGAATCTCGGCGGCAAGGTCGTCTGGCTGCGTGATCGGGAGGGGCACGCGCTCTACTACGCCCACCTCGACCGGCAGTACGTCACAGAGGGACAGTCGGTAAAGACCGGTGATACCCTCGGATTCATCGGCAACACCGGCAACGCCCGCACCGCGCCACCCCACCTCCATTTCGGTGTCTACACCCGCGGTGAAGGTCCGGTCGATCCCTGGTACTTCGTCTATCGCCCCCGGGGGACCGTTCCTCGCCTCACAGCCGACACGACCCTACTCGGCGCATGGCTCCGCACGCCCGAAGCAGGCGCAACGCTCCTCGCGCGCCCTGTGACGCGCAGTTCAACGGCACGCACGCTCCCCGGGCATCTGCCGGTCCGCGTCCTCGCCGCCCAGGGTGACTGGTACCGGGTACGTCTCCCGGACGGGCAGGCGGGGTTCGTGAGTGCGAAGGCACTGGAATCACTTGCACGACCGATTCAGGCCGCGATCCTCGATGTGCGGAGCAGAGTGCTGTCGGAGCCAAGCGAACGGAACGAAGCGGTGATTCGTGAGTTGAGCGTCGCGGAGAGGGCAGAGATCTACGCCGTGTTTGGTGCGTTCGCCCTCGCGCGAGTCGATAGTTTGGTAGCATGGATCGTTCGACCGACTGACAGACTGACCGACTGACTATCCGGAGTATCGCTCCTCCCGCGGCCTTGCTCGCTCCGTAGAGGCTGAGGCCCGGAGGCGATCCTTTCCATCCCACCGAAGCCTCCCGGCGCCGCCGCGTTGTTCACCAGCGCGACCGTCGACCACGGTAACTCGGCGATGAGTGGCTCCAGGAACTCGGGCAGTGAGCGGCCAAGACCATCGGCGAGACAGTCCCGCGACTCGCCACCCACGCGAGAGCAGCTGCCTCGCGAGCGCGAGCCCGATCCCGCTGCTTGTGCCGGTGACAAATGCGAATGAGTTCGTCGAAATCGCCCCAACCGCCCCAACCGCCCTAACCGCCCTAACCGCCCTTCCGACAAACCATGATCTCCGTCGTAGGACTCTCCCGAACCACCGACGTCAGCCAGGTATCGATCGGCGCGAGCGCCGCCCCCACCAGCCAGCCCAACGGATCCGCCACCGCCGCGGGTGAGACCATCGCGGTCCAGCCGAGTCGCAGAAGCCTGGAGGTCGAGTCAGTCGGATAGTTCATCAGGACGAACATCGGCACCCGCTCGACGATCTCCAGTCCCGCGGCTCGCACCGCGTCCTCGCTCTCCTCGAGCGATCGACTGGCCTGGTGCATGACCCGTTCGGTCTGGTGGTGCAGGAAATTGTCCGACCAGAGGAACCAGCCGCCGGGCGCAAGCACGGCCGCGATGTTTGCGAACGCGCGACGATAGGCCTCGTCATCCACGATGTGAAACAGCACATCCATCGCGGAAACAGCGGTAATCCGTGAGCCGTGAGCCGTGAGCCGTA
>DATEOL010000286.1:0-2075 GCA_035274025.1 Gemmatimonadales bacterium
CAGGTCGACCCTGCGGGCGCCGCGCTTCACCAGGCGGCGGACCCGGTCGAGCTCGAGGTCGCCGAGGCGGAGCGGACCATGCCCGACCCCCGAGGCACGGCGACCCAGGGCGCGCACCCTCGCCACCAGCTCGTCGAACGCGAAGGGCTTGGTGAGGTAGTCATCGGCGCCCGCCTCGAGTCCCCGCACCACATCACTGGTGGCGTCCCGGGCGGTGAGCATCAGGATCGGCGCGGTGATGCCCGACCGCCGCAGGGTGTTGGCGACCGCGAGGCCGTCCTGTCCGGGCAGCATCACATCGAGCACGATCACGTCGTAGGGGTGGACCTGACCGAGCTGCGCCGCGGTGTTGCCGTCGGCGGCGACGTCGACCGCGTGGC
Organism: Gemmatimonadales bacterium; assembly: GCA_035274025.1. Taxonomy (GTDB): domain Bacteria; phylum Gemmatimonadota; class Gemmatimonadetes; order Gemmatimonadales; family GWC2-71-9; genus SZUA-320. The sequence continues at coordinate 381 of DATEOL010000286.1, forward strand.
CTTCCTCTTCCAGGCCCTGGACCAGAAAACGGGCAGCCTTGGTATCATCCTCCGCGACCAGCAGACGCATGCTCAATGACCCTTAATGACGGGTTGAGAACGGGGTAATGGCCAACCGGCTATCTAAGTGTAACCGGCCGCGGGCAATGGGCTACGGGCGACGGGCGACGGGCTCCAACATCACTCCTCCTGGTGGGCGCTGATCCGATACTTCTTTCCAGGTCTCATCATCGCAGTTCTCGGCCAGAGTACCATCGCCTCTGCACAGACCGATTATCGCAACCTCGATGGCGAACGGCCGACGTTCATCGCGGACGCGTATCCGATCGAGCGCTGGGCCTTCGAGCTGGCGATGCCATGGCGCTACGAGCGCGCGGCGTCGGGGAGCAGCGCCCATGTCTTCGGAGCCGAGATTTCGTACGGCATTCTCCGGAACGGGCAGATTGGACTGGAACTTCCGCTCGCCGCGGTCGATCACGGGGCAGAGACCACGTGGGGCCTCGCGGGACTTCGCGCCTTCGGACTCTACAACTTCACCACCGAGAGTGGCTCGTGGCCCGCGGTCAGCCTGAGGGCCGATCTCGCGATGCCGGTCGGCGCGAACGGCGGTGATGCAACGCGGGGAGGAATGCAGGTCCTCGCCACGCGCTCTTTCGGCGCGCAGCGGATTCACGCCAATCTTTCCGCCGCCGCGGGGCCCGATGACGGCGCGCTGGTCGAGTCGCTTCCGCGCTGGAGCGCCGGCCTCGCGATCGACCGGACATTCATCCGGGAGAGCCTGCTCCTGATCGGTGAGATGTACGCGCTGCGGCACGCGACCGACGAGCCGACGCAGGCTATGGTGTCGATCGGGGCGCGCTGGCAGCTCACGCCGACGCTGGTCGTGGACGGCGGCGTGGGACGGAGGCTCTCCAATGCGGGGCCCGACGTGACGGTCACCTTTGGGCTCTCGCATGCGTTCGCCGTCTCGGCCCTGCTGCCCTCGGTGCAGCGGGCGCCGGCGCCGGGGAGACCCCGATGATCCGGATGGTCCTCGGCCTCCTGCTCCTGGTACCTGGCCTGAGCCTGGCGCAGGAAAAGCACGACGAGCAGTTCTACCTGCCGGGCTCGTTCAACTGGCGGTTCCTGCACGCGTACCCCGAAGCAGCCCGGCTCTTCAACGCCTTCGACTACGGCCACGCGGTGCTGTACGAGACCCTCTGGTCGAAGCCGGGCGCGCCGGCGTCACTCCTGGAGCAGGAGCGATTCACCTACCTGACCAACGACCTGCTCCGCCGGCCGCCGCGCTTCGCCATCGCGGAGGAAGCGGTCGCGCCCACCTACGCGCGGCTGGCCTGGCGCGCGATGCTGATGTTCGATCGCGCCCACGTGCTGCACCGGCAGATCTACGACGTGTACGCCGACGAACGCCTGAGCGATTCGGCGCGGATCGCGCTGGTCGAGCGACTGACGGACTGGTACCTCGCGGACAAGGAGTACGCCCTTGCGGCGGCACCCAAGGCTATGGAGCTGATGGACGGCCAGCCGTTCAGCCAGGTGTTCAAGAAGGGTTATCCGCGCTTCAACGGATTGATCTGGGCGTATCACTGGCTCCAGGTGGGCCTGTACGAGCCGCTGATCGAGGCCAGCTCGCTCCCGGACAAGAAGGCCGGCGTGCAGCACACCGTCGCGCATTTCTGGGACATGCTCGACTCC
>DATEOL010000287.1:0-5396 GCA_035274025.1 Gemmatimonadales bacterium
GCCGTAGGGGCGGGCATCCTGCCCGCCCCTACGGCTCAGGGCGGTCCGTCAATGCCGTGTATTCGCCGGTCGCTTTCCACGGCTCAACAGCGCCGCGGGACTGCAGATCTCGCACCCGATGAAGTGCGTGAATGTGAGCTGGCCGGTCTCGAGCTGCACCGGAACGAGCGGATCGGGGATCGGATCGCTGTTGGGATTGAACTGGGACTGGAGGGCCTGGAACGGATCGAAGAATGAGTCTCCATCCCCACTGTCTCCCCGGGGACCGTCGATCGGCTCGCAGGGACCGTCGCAGTCGAACATCTGGCTCGCGATACCGTATCCAGTCGCTGTCGCCGTCACCGTGCCAGTACCGCTCGGTGTCCAGACGCTCGTAGCGAGCCCGTCGGCTCCGGACAGGACCGTCCCAGGCGCAACACTGCCGGCGTTGGTAAAGAAGTGGACCCTGGCATTGGCTGCGGGATTGCCCAGGAGATCAGTGACCAGTACGACGAGCGCGCCCGGAACGACGGTCGTCTCATCGATGACCATCTTGACGGGCAGGGCGAACTGGAAGTCGCTGAAGAAGCGCGTTTGGCCACCGCCGCCGACATCCAGGAACATCGCGGCCTGCAGGGGCTCTGGAGCGAGCAATCCCAGCGCGAACGCGCGCACCTTCTCCCACCGCCCGCTGGCCAGCGCCCTGCGGAGCCCAGTCAATCCGTGATCACGCAGGCCCACGTCCTCCGGGCAGGGAGTGGGACCGACATGCGGCAACGCCTCCGTGATTTCCCCATCGAAGCGGTGCAGCGAGACCAGGTCGTGCTGCCCTGCCGGCAGGCCGCTCGTGGCATCATCCAGTCCACAGATGAATGCCGTTCCGGGGAGGTTCGGGTCGAGGCCATTGTCCCCCTCGATCGCCGGATCGGTGGTCACCGACATGCATGATCCAAACACCGGGTTGTCGATCGACAGGTCGACTGCCACGGAAGGCGACTCCGATGCGCAGAAGGCGATCGTCACGTGGACCGGTCCGCCGCTGCCCTGGGGAGGAATGGTGATGCCGCCCTGGATCTCGCCGCCATCGGTGAACAGGACTGTGCCCCCGGTCGTCCGATCGATGGTCCCCGACGAGCAGGGGCCGGTGCCCGGGTCAGTGCACAAGGCGAACTGCTCGATGCGGAACTTGATCGGAAGCGTGCTGCCGTCCTTCTTCACCACGAACTGGCTGGTGTTGCCGGTGTTCGCCGTCTTGAGATCGGCGTAGCCCAGCTGTGTCGTCCCCACCCCGACGAAAATCCGGTAATAGGTCTGCGGAGCGGTCACGATCTTCCAGTCGACCTGGTAGAGTTGCTGCGAAAGGCTCATGGCGATTTGCGACCCACTGAACGTGACCGGAAACCCCGCAGGTTGCGTCGAACGACATCCCGTGGTCGGAGTGACCGCTGATTCCGGGGCATTGTTCGCCACGTCCAGCGCGCAGATCACAACGGTTGGCGAGAGGTTCGGGTTGAACCCGGCCGGCGTGTAGTCGGCATCGCCGCTCGGGTTGGGTACCATGGGCGGTATGAAAAAAAAGTCGGGATTTCCTGTCCCATGCGCGCCATCCGAAATCGTGAAGGATGGCGTGTCAGGCAGTCCGGCTTCTTCCGGTGCCATGGGCGTGTCGTTTACGCATGCAGCACATCCCAGCAGGGGAAGTCCCCACAACGCACGTCGGTTCATGATTGGCTCCTGGCTTAACAGCGGCAGAGCCATTCTATGCCTCGCAACGGGAAGGCACCAGAGACGTATGTTATTGCTACACAGCGTGTTAGCACATTATCGCGTGGTGAATCAGCGTCGCTGGGCAAGGAGGGCCTGGAAACCGGGACTGTTCCGCAGGTCCCTCCACCACCAGTGGATGTTTCCACCGACGGTGAACGAATGGTCGGGATTCGCGGCGACATACTCCTTCAGCAGGGCGATGGCTTCATCGACATCTCCCATCTGCGCCCGCATCACGGCCTCATAGCCCCGGAGCTCATGGGTCGGGTCTTCACCCCCATCGGTTCTTGCGCGAGACAGCATCCGGCGCGCGCTGTCCGCCAAGGGGCTCAGGCCGCCAGCTGTGCGCTTGCCGATGACTCCGGCAACGAGGATCTGGGCCAGGCGAGCGTTGAACCCGCGCGCCGCCGCTGGCGACAGCGAGTCCATCCGGGCGGCGACCTTCCAGGCCTCTGCTCCCTCGGGCTTGGCGTCCGGAGCGAGCATCAGCCAAAGCCTGCAGGCCGTGAACTCGTGGTTGGATGGAAATCGCCGCCCGGCCTCGTCGCACCATTTCGATGCTTCCGCGAATTGTTCCGTGTTGTAGGCAGCCCAGAAGAGGCGGTAGAGGATGACCTCCGAATTGCCCAGGTAGGCGTCCGCATTGTACGCGTTGCGGGCCATGATCAGCGCGGTAAAGACATCCTTCTTTTCGTGCTGGATGAAGCTCAGGGTGGCGTACGCGGCCGCGAGGGTTGGATCGCTGGTGACGGCGTTCTGAAGATCCGTTTCCGCATCCTTCAACAGGGCCGCGCGCGCGGACTGGTCGGCGGTGAGGGCAAGCCGCCACTCGGCGTACTTCGAGGTGCCCCTGAGCGCCAGCGCCTTCGCACTCGTGCCATCGATCTCGCGGGCTGCCAGGGCAAACCGCATTCCGGTCGATACGAGGCGCGCCCGCTCGGACTTCTCCGCCGTGAGCTGTGCCCGACGGAGCGCGACTTCGCCTCGCGCAATGACCGGATCGATCCACCTGCTGTCGGCCCCGGCCGCCAGCGCGAGCAGGGAATCCGCTTCACCCAGTAGGTGTTCGCCAGCCGCGGGATCGGAATCCGGGACGTGCTCGGCGTCCTTGCGCAGCTTCTCCGCCCGCTGGAGCAGTGTCCACGCGGCGGTGTTGCTGGTGCGCGCCTGGCTCTCCACCAGCTGGAACTCGAGCCCGAGCTGTTCGCGAAGTTTTTGGGAAACAGCGGATGCAACGGCATCCTCCGCCGCGACGAGCGAATCGCGGGAGATCACGAAGTTCGTGCGCCTGCCAAGATCGTTGCCAAAGGCGTCGGTGAGCCAGGTCGTCACCCGGACGCGATCGGCCCCCTCGGGAACGATCGATCCCTGGATCAGGGTCCCGACCTGCAATGCCCGGGCGATGCTGTCGGTCGTGACTTCCGTGTCCCGATACGGGGCCACGCCATTCCGGGAGATCACGTCGAGCTTGGCATCCTTGAGCGAGCGAATCAGGGCTTCGGTGAGACCATCCGCGACAGGGTTGAGGGTGCTGTCGGCGCCGGGCAGGGTGAAGTAGAGGACCGCGATCTTTCGCGCTTTCGCCAGATAATCCGCGGACCGCGGCGCGTGGCTGGCTCCTGCCTGCAGTTTCCAGCTGGCGAACGCCACTCCGACCACGACGAGCGCCGCCGCGCCCAGGACCCACGGGCGCCGCCACCACGGCGCTTCGAGCGGCAGGACACGATTCGACGCGGTGGGTACTCGACGCGACGCCGTATGCCGGATGGCGGATCGCCGCGATGCCGTGGCTCCGAGGGGCAGCCCAAGCATCTCGGCGAAGTGGGCCGCATCCTTGGGACGATCGGCCGGAACCTTGGCCATCCCCGCGAAGATGGCGTCCTCGATTTCTTCCGGCACCGTGTCCCGCACGATCCGGATGCTCGGAACCGCCTCCATGGAGTGCCGCGCCATCAGCGCCTGCGGGCTCTTGGCAGTGAAGGGCGGCTCGCCGGCCAGCATTTCATAGAGCACACACGCCAGGCTGTAGATGTCGGCGGTATTCCCCACCTGGTCACCGACCGCCTGTTCCGGCGCCATGTACGAGGGCGTGCCGAGCGACATGCCGGTCTGGGTAAGCTTCTGCTCGTCGCCTTCGGACGCGGCCCGCGCGATGCCGAAATCCATCACCAGCGCGTGGCCGCCCGAGAGCAGGATGTTGTCGGGCTTGATGTCCCGGTGAATGACGCCGTGCGCGTGCGCGTGTCCGAGGGCATCCGCGACTTCGAGCGCGATCTGGACCGCATCATCGAGGGGAAGCTGTCCCTCCCGCGCCAGCCGGTCACGGAGCGACTCGCCCTCGATGAACGGCATCACATAGTAGAGCAGGCCGTCGGCTTCACCCGAATCGATGAGCCCGAGGATGTGCGGATGCTGGAGACTGGCGGCGAGCCTGATCTCGCGCTCGAAGCGCTCGCTTCCCAGGTACACGGCCAGTTCGGGATGAAGGACCTTGATGGCTACCCTGCGGGCGTGACGGATGTCTCTCGCCAGGAAGACAGTGGCCATGCCTCCCCGGCCGAGCTCTCGCTCCACGTCATACCGGTCAGCCAGCCGCTGATGCAACCGTGTCAGTGTGTCCAGAATGACTCCACGGTACGCGCTGCCCATCCGTCAGGGCAGATCGGTCTCCGAATCTACCAGTGAACGAGCCCAGGAGAGGCAACGGGAGAACCGTAGGGGCGGGCATCCTGCCCGCCCTACAGCCCGCCCTCACATTCGCACGGTCCGACGCCTTACCAGCGCGAGCAGCCCGGTATTCGGGTGGACATACATTGTCCCGGCGCGGAGCGGAAAACGTCCCGCGCCAAATCGGGCGTGAACGGCGCCATGCACGACGCCGCGAGCACCGAGCTCGACATTGAACTCGACGAAGTCGCCGATGTGCTGGCGCACGTGGAGCTGCACGGCGGAGTCGGGACGGAGCCGGCGATTGATGTCACGGTAGATCGCGTTCCACGGGCGGCCAACCTGCTTCCGGAGATAGCGCTCGAGGGGAGCGAGGTGCTCGTTGAGCGCCTTCTCGGATCCGGCGAGCACGTGGCGGCGCCGCATCCCTTCGCGGGCCGGAAGGTCGTCGTAGTCGCGATGGCGTCCCGGCCTGGTGGCGACACGGCCGCCGCGCCGGGCTCGTTCGACGATCACCTTGTGCATGTCGCTGCGCATCGCCCCACCTCCAATCGTCCCGGTCGTTCCGGGAGCAAGATCGATAGGACGAACGAGGTCGGGAGGGCCACACAGATGGCCCCTGTCCAATGGGGTGGCACTGACTTTTCCCGCCTCACCCAGACCGGTGTCGTATCTGGTGTTGCGCAGGACAAGGCGAATATCCGGATATGCAGGATATTGTGCACAGAGACCCCTTCGGGCACCTCTCGAAGCACTATCCCACACTATTCGGGTATTCACCCTGTCTTCCATGATGGGGAGTGACCAGACAGGCACGGCCACGCCTCGGTCGCGAGGGAACGAGCCCAGGAGGGGCAGACAGGAAAGCCGCAGGGCTCGCCCGCGAGCGCGAAGCGCGAGGGAACGAGCCCAGGAGGGGCAGAAAAGAAGGCCGCGGCGAATGCCGCGGCCTTCTTGATTGCCCCTCCTGGGCTCGAACCAGG
>DATEOL010000288.1:0-2944 GCA_035274025.1 Gemmatimonadales bacterium
GGCAAGTAAGGGCAAATGGTTGAGGCGGTGAACGCCGGCTCGAGTCTCTCGGGTCGGCGTTTTTGCTTGGTGGGATGCGTGCACACCAGGGTGGTTCGGATTCCTTGACCACTGAATCACAGATTACCCAGATGAACGCCGATGACTCACGATGCCAGCAAGCCAGCGTCGTCCCGGCGAACACTCAACTCTTGTTTTTGTAAAAGGAACAAGAACACTACGCTCCCCGTGGAAGACGATTCTCTGGGACGGACGTGAGTCATCTGCGTTCATCTGCGTAATCTGTGATTCCCCGGTCAAGGACCCGGAACCAACCTTGCCTTCCCGGAACCAACCACTAACTTACCCCTGAACGTTTCAGGGGAACGCCATGCCCGGTCAGGATCTCGAACTGCTCCAGGGAACCCTCGACACCCTCGTCCTCAAGGCCCTCACCTGGGGCGCCCGCCATGGCTACGCCGTGGCGAGCTGGATCCGGGAGACCACCGATGAGGAGCTCGAGGTCGAGGAGGGCGCCCTCTACACCGCCCTGCACCGGATGCAGAAGCGGGGGTGGCTCCAGGCCGAGTGGGGACTCTCTGATAACAATCGAAAGGCCAAGTACTACAGCCTGACCGCGGCGGGCCAGAAGGAGCTCCGCCGCAACGCCGAGACCTGGCGCCGCTATTCGCGCGCGGTGTCCCGCGTGCTGGAGGCAGTCTCATGACTCGTGACTCGCGCCTCGCGACTTTTTTCCGGCTCGACAAGGGATCGACCGATGTCTCGGCCGAAGTCGACGACGAGCTCCGCTTCCACTTCGAGAAGACCATGGCCGACCTCAGGGCCTCGGGTCTGAGCGACGCCGACGCGCGGGCCGAAGCCGAGCGCCGCTTCGGCAACCTGACACTTACCCGTGAAAAGCTGATCGGCATCGACGAATCGCGCGAAGATCGCGCCCGCTGGTCTGATCGATTGAGCTCACTGACCCAGGACCTTCGTCACTCTGTTCGCTCCCTTTCCCGCGAGCCGGGCTTCACCTTCACCGTCGCGATCACCCTGGCGCTCGGCATCGGCGCCAACGCGACCATGGTGGGGCTTGTCGATCGCGTCATGTTCCGCGCCCCGGCGCACGTGGTCGACGCCGACCGCCTCGCGCGGCTCAGCCTCACCGAGACGCACCCCAATTTCGGGGCCTGGACCAATACCGGCCTCGCGTGGCCCGACTACGTGCTGGCGCGCGAACAAGCCGACTTCAGCGCCGTTGCGGGCTACACCGACGGCGGCATCACGATGGGCCGCGGGCCCGAGGCGCGCCCGCTCCATGCCGTCCTGACCACCGCGAGCTTCTATCCCCTGCTGGGGGTCCAGCCGTTGTTGGGGCGCTTTTTCTCTCAAGATGAAGATCGGGTGGGAGGGGGTCCCGCGGTCGTCGTGCTGGGCTATCGCTTCTGGCGCGACCATTTCGGCGCCAGCCCCGACGCCCTCGGCAAGACGGTCAACCTCGGCAGCCAGGTCTACACCGTCATCGGTGTCACGCCCGAAGGATTCGCCGGCGTCGACCTCAACACCGTGGACGTGTTCCTGCCGATCGGTGCCGGGGCCGCCCTGTTCATGGGCCAGAGCACCGAGTGGGAGACCACCAGGAACTGGCAGTGGATCCGCGTGCTCGCGCGCCTCGCACCCGCGGTCACGCGCGAATCAGGCGCGATCCGGCTGACCGAGGCCTATCGCCGCGAGGTCGCGAGCGACCCCGACAGCAATCGGGTGAAGAGCAGCTTCAACCTCCACCCGCTCGCGATCGGCAAGGGACCGGACGCGCCGCAGAGCGCGAAAGTCACCCAATGGCTGGCGGTGGTTTCCCTGCTCGTGCTGATCATCGCGTGCGCCAACGTCGCCAACCTGCTGCTGGCACGTGGTGCCCGCAGGCACCGTGAAATCGCCGTGCGCCTCGCACTCGGCGTCCGCCGTCGCCGCCTGGTCGGACAGCTGCTCCTCGAGTCGGGAATTCTCGCGGTCCTGGGCGGTGTGCTCGCGCTGGTGGTCGTGAGATGGGGCGGATTCGCGATGCGGACCTTCCTCCTTCCCGACATCGACTGGGTCGGCAACCCGCTTGACCTGCGCACTGCGGCGTTCGCCGCCATCGCAACGGCGGCAACCGTGCTCCTCGCGGGGCTTGCGCCCGCGCTCACCGCCAGCCGGGCGGACCTCACCGATGCGCTCCGAAGCGGCGCACCCGGGGCAGGCACCGCGCCACGCCATCACCGCTTCCGTCGCGGTCTCCTCCTGGCGCAGACGGCCCTTTCGATGGTGCTGCTCGTGGGCGCAGGCCTCTTCGTGCGGAGCCTCAACAAGGTCCTCAACCTCGACCTGGGCTTCGACCGCCGCGGGCTCGTGACTGCGGTCCTCGACCTCGACTACGGCACCTACAAGCGGGAGGAACGCGCCGCGATCTACAACCGCGCCTGGAACGAGCTCAAGACTTTCCCCGGCGTGAAGGCCGTGAGCCTCGGCATCACCAATCCGTTCGGGACCAGCTACAGCACCAGGGTCCGCCTGCCCGGGCGCGACACCGTGCCCCACCTGCCAACCGCGGGGCCGTACTACAGCGGTGTTACGGCCGACTATTTCCAGACGATGGACATCGCGGTCATCCAGGGGCGCGCCTTCAATGACGCCGACCAGGCCGGCTCGGCGCCGGTCATGATCGTCAACCAGACCATGGCCAAGACCTACTGGCCCGGCCAGGATGCGATCGGCCAGTGCGTAATCCTGGGAGACTCGACCGCCGCGCGCTGCGCGCAGGTCGTCGGCGTCGTGGAGGACGCCCGCCGCCTCGGCCTGGTCGAGAAGCCAATGATGCAGTATTACGTCCCGGTCGAGCAGAGCGCCGGATTTGGAATGTCGGGAGACAGGGCGATCTTCGTCCGCGTCGCGGGCGACCCGGAGCGGATGATCGAGCCGATCC
>DATEOL010000289.1:0-6729 GCA_035274025.1 Gemmatimonadales bacterium
GGGGCTCCCCCTCATCGATCTGCAGGTCCGGACGCAGGTCGGTGGTGACCTTGCCGCCGAGCCACGCCGCGGTGACCAGGTCCGCGCCGACCGACGCCTTGATGAGGTCCACGTCCTCCGCGCCCAGCTCCTGCGCGCTCACCAGGAGGATGACGCCCGCGTCGAGCATGATGTTGGCCACCTCGGCCAGCCGCCGCATGTGCTCGGCCCGATTCCCCCGGCGGTCGAGATCGGCATCGACGCCGTACACCATGTTGCCCATGCCGAGGAAGTAGACCACGCGGCCGTCGTTGAACAGGCGAAGCTCGAGCTCCTTGGCCAATCGCTTGCGATCGGCCTCGCGGGGACCGGTGAGCAGGAGCAGCGCCCTGTGCTGGCCATAGCGTTCCGCGCGCTGCTCGGTGGGAATGAAGCTCGGCTCCCACTTGAAGTTCCGGAGGAGGACCTTGTCGCGAACCCATGCCTGCTTGTCCGGCAGCGCTTCGCGCACGATGCCGCCGCCGCGGATGTCGTAGTCGTCTACCAGGACGAACCGGCTGGTGCCGGGCACCGTCGCCGGCTCGTCGAACGCGATCGCGTGCTGGAGCTCCAGCGTGCACTCCGCCACCTCGTGCTGTTCGACCCTGTCGTGTCGCGGGAGCGTCGCGAGCGACGACGCATCGATGAGGCGCTGGATGGAGTCGATGCGGGCGAGCACGCGCGCGGACCCGAGCTTGAGGATGTAGTCCCTGCCCTGGACCAGCGGCTCGTGGCCGAGCCAGAAGAGGCTCACCCGCAACCGGGTGGTGACGGAGGGACGGCGCTCACCGGCGCGCGCGGCGAGCTCACCGCGGCGCACATAGATCTGGTCGGTCAACGTGAACCCGGTCGCCTGACCGGCGGATGCCCGGGCCCGCAAGGCGCCGTTGAATGCCTCGATCGAGTTGATGCGACTTTTCTTGCCCGAGGGGTAGAACACCACTTCGTCGCCGACGCTGATGGATCCGGCATCCACCGTTCCGGCGACGATCCGGCGATCATCACCGTGCTCGGTGAACTTGTAGACATCCTGGACCGGCATCCGGAACGGGCGATCGACCGGCGGCGGCTCGGGCTCGAAGCGTTTCAGCATCTCGAGGACCGTCGGTCCTTCGTACCAGTCGAGATGGTTCCCCTTCGCGGCCACGTTGTCGCCCTCCCGCGCCGCGACGGGGATGAAGGCGATCGGTTCGACCCCGATCTCCTCCAGGAACCGCGCGTACTCGTCGACGAGCTTCTGGAATGGCTGCTGCCTGTAGCCGACGAGGTCCATCTTGTTGACGATCACCGCGAGCTGCGTGATGCCCAGCATCGCCATCAGGTAGCCGTGCCGGCGGGAATTTTCCTGGATCCCTTCACCCGCGTCGATCACCAGGAGCGCGGCCTCCGCGTGCGACGCACCGGTGATCATGTTGCGGAGAAATTCGATATGTCCCGGCGCGTCGAGGATGACGTATTCGCGATCCCCCTGGCGGAAGAAGACCCGGGCTGCGTCGATGGTGATCCCCTGGGCCCGCTCGTCCTTGAGCGCATCGAGGAGGAAGGCGTACTCGAACGGGCGCGATGTGCGGGCGCACTGCTCGCGGACCTGCTCGAGCTTGCCCTGGGGGAGCGCGCCGGCGTCGGCGAGGAGCCGGCCGATGACCGTGCTCTTCCCGTGGTCGACGTGCCCGCCGATCACGAGGTGGATGCGCTGGCGAATCGCTCCGGACCGGGCTGTGGAAGGGATTTCGGCACTCATTCGCTGGGCGAAACCTCACCGCCGATTCGGGCCTTGGCAAGCTTATCCTTCAAGTCTCGTCGTCGTCGTGAGGCTTCGTGTCGCCGATTGCCCTCTTTGCCGCCCTGCTGGCCGCCCCAGCGCCGCTGCCGGAGGGTCTCTTTTACCAGCTCCCGCCCGACGGCGCCTGGGCCCGATTTGAGACCGCCTGGACCTACAAGGCCGGCGACCAGACGCTCACCGGATCCCAGACGCTCTGGATGGCATCGGTCGGCGAGATCACCGAGAATGGCGAGCGTTGCCGCTGGATCGAGTTCCGCCTCGACGCCGTCGAAGGCGGCGTCAAGAAGTTCTGGATCCGGAAGCTGCTCATCCCGGCGCGATACCTGCGTCGGGGAGAGAACCCGACCGCGCACGTCATCCGCGGCTGGACACTGCAGGAAGACAGAGACGTCGAGCCCGCCGTCGCTGTGCACGGGCGCTGGCCGGCGTTCCTGGCCGGCGCGATGGAGGATCGTCGCGCGCTCCCACCGGTCACCGTGAAGACCAGTCTCGGCGACCTGCCGGCCGAAGGTGAGGCCGGCTGGATCGCGTTCGATGAGGGCGCGACCCATAGCAGGGTTTCGTTCGAGACCCGGCTCCATCCCAAGGCGCCCTTCGGCGTTCTCGAATCCCGGATCGTCTTCGAGGTCACCGGGGAAGGCGGACCCTACACGATCGATTCCCACGTTACCCTGGTAGCGATGGGCAGCGGAGCGGTCACCGGGATCCCCAACTACAAGTGAGCAACCGTTCCGCTGCAATTCGAGTCCAACGACCTATGCGACTTCCTCACTCGTTGGCGATCCTCGCGATCGCTGCCCCGTCGGTGCTGCCAGGCCAGGTCTCTTTCGCAGTGAAGGATGTCCGCCTCTTCGACGGCACGACCGTCAGCGAACATCGGACCATCCTGGTCAAGGATGGCGTGATCGCCGAGGTTGGCGATCAGCGCCTCCAGATTCCCAGCGGTGTCAGCGTCGTCGAGGGCCGGGGCCGGACCCTGCTTCCCGGCCTGATCGACGCCCACGTCCATCTCTCGCAGAATCTCGAGGTCAACCTCCAGCAGGCCATCTCCCTCGGTGTCACGACCGTTCTGGACATGTGGAACGCCGGGGACCGGTTCGAGCGGATGAAGGCCCTCCGGATTTCCGATCCGCCGAACCTGGCCGCGGTGCGAAGCGCGGGACAGGGCGCGACCGTGCCGGGAGGGCACCCCACACAAATGGGCGGGCCGCCCTTCCCTACCATCTCGAAGCCCGAGGAAGCGCAGGCCTTCGTCGATGCCCGAATCGCCGAGGGATCGGACTGGATCAAGATCATCTACGACGACCTCGCGTCGCTCGGCATGAAAGTTCCCACTTTCGACAAGCCGACCCTCGCGGCGCTGATCGCGGCCGCCCACGCGCGAGGCAAGCTCGCGGTCGTGCACGTGCTCTCGGCGGAGCGGGCCCGCGACGCGATCGAATCCGGTGCCGACGGACTGGTCCACCTCTATACCGAGCCTGCCGCCACACCGGGGTTCGCGGACACCGCGAAGGCCAGGGGCGCGTTCGTGATCCCGACACTGATCATCCTGCACAGCCTGTCCTGCGGCATGCCTATGGCGACGGAGATCGCGGCCGATTCACTGCTCCGTCCTTATATAGAGCCCGCGATCCTCAAGCGACTGGCCAACGTGTCTCCATCGCGTGGGACACCCGGGGACTGTACCGGCACCCATGCGACAATCCGCCAGCTCGCCGAGCGAGGCGTTCCGGTCCTGGTCGGCACCGACTCCCCGGTTCCGGGACAGACGTACGGCGCGTCGGTCCACTCCGAGCTGGAAGCGCTGGTGGGGACCGGACTCACGCCCGCACAGGTGCTCATGGCGGCCACATCGGCCACCGCGCGCGCGTTCCGTCTCGAGGACCGGGGCGGCATTCGCCCGGGGCTTCGCGCCGACCTGCTTCTCGTCGATGGTGACCCGACGACGAACATCCGTGATTCACGCCGGATCGTCGCCATCTGGAAGAAGGGACTTCGAGTGGAGCGCACGTCCTACGGCGAGTAGCTTGCAGGCATGCCGGTCGACCTGCATGAATCCATCCTTGGCGCGTGGCGGACGAACAACCGCGTCACGATGGAGCTCATCGGGCGCCTGCCGGGATCACTCTGGCTCGAGCCGATTCCCGGCGTTCCGCGGAAGACGGTCCAGGCCATCGCCGCCCACCTGCACAATTCCCGCTGCTCCTGGGTGCGCACGCTGGGCCAGGAGCACGGCATTCCCACCCCGGCACGGATCGACGCCCGGCGCGCCACGCCGCGCCAGGTCGTCGCCGCCCTCAAGCGCAGTAGCGGTGGCATGGAAGCTCTGATCGACCTTGGCTTCGAGCACGGGGGGGAGCTGCCACCGTCGAAGGGCTACGTCTGGCGCAACCTCGCGCTCGATATCGGCCACGTGCTCACCTACTTCGTCACCCACGAAGGACACCACCGCGGACAGATCGTCATGATCGCGCGTCAGACAGGGCACCGCCTTCCCGTCGAGGTGACGGGCAAGCTCTGGTGGTGGCGACCAGCGTCCGACCGCCGGCGGTAGGCATGATTGGGAGCAGGATTTCCTGGATCGTCATGACGGTGCTGGCACTCCTCGTCGCCACCTACGCCGGGCTCGTGCTATTCCTTCCCGGTTTCGGCCCGCCGTTCCTGAACCCGAAGCGGGTGGACATGCCGTTCGCCCTCTATGGGCACCTCGCCGGAGGACTGGTGGCGCTGGCGCTCGGCCCGTGGCAGCTGAGCAGCCGGTTGCGCAGGACCGGGCTCGCTCGCCATCGCTGGATGGGCCGCGTCTATGTCCTGGCGGTCCTGGTCGGAGGACTTGGCGGCCTCAGCCTGGCGATGAAGAGCATGTTCGGGCTGGTCACTCACGTGGGGTTCGGGATGCTGGCGGTGCTCTGGCTTTATTCGACCGCGATGGCGTGGATCCGGATTCGCGCTCACGACCAGCCGGCGCACTGGCGCTGGATGATCCGGAGCTACGCGCTCACGCTCGCCGCGGTGACGCTCCGGATTTACCTGCCGGTGAGCGGGCTGCTGCACATCCCCTTCGAAGAGGCGTACCAGGCGATTTCCTGGTTCTGCTGGGTGCCGAACATCATCGTCGCGGAGTGGCTCATCCTCCGTCGGCCGGCTCCGGAGATCCTGCCAGTAACCTGAAGACGGTTTCGACCGTCTTTTCCCGGATCGCCCCGGGCGATTCCACATTGAGCCTCGCGATGCCGGAGGCGAGGATCGAGACGATCCCGAGCAGCTCGCCGGGTTCCAGCACAGGCTTCTCGCCCACCGAGGCATCCGCCGCGGCGATCAGGCGCCGGACCTCACGCATCCGCTCCCCCTGCTTCGCCTTCATCTTCTGGCGTCCCCGGGGATTCCGGATCCAGTCGAGCCGGTACTCCATATCGAGGATGACCGTGTCGCGCGGCACGGTCGTGAGCAGCGAAGCCAGGTGCCTTCCCGCCTCCGCGAGGCGGTCGGCCAGCGGCACCCCCTCCCGCCAGAGCGCGCTCAGGTCGACCGGCACCTCGTGCCGGTCGAGCAGGGCGTAGACCAGCTCCCGCTTGTTCTTGAAGTTCGCGTAGATCGCCCCCTTGGTCATCCCGATTTCCCCGGCGATGTCGTCGAGCGAGGTGGCTTCGACGCCGTGGCGCGCGAACAATCGCTTGGCGGCGACGAGGATGGCTTCGCGGGTGCGGGCTTTCCGCTCCTGCTGGGTGACGCGACGGGGGGCCATGGAGCTCCTTGCGTTTTTACATACCGAACGGTATTTATATACTAAATGGTATGTCCACGACAGACAACGGGCGACGGGCGACGGGGGAAACCAGCATGATGACCGAGACCATTCCCGCAGGCGGACAGCTGTTGCCGGTGGGCGCCCACCGTCTGTGCCTTTACCGGTCCGGCACCGGCCGGCCCACCGTGGTCTTCCTCCCCGGCGCCGGCATGTTCGGACTCGGCTATTACAACCTCCAGCAGCGTACCGCCGCGTTCACCACCAGTGTCCTGTACGACCGGGGAGGCACCGGGTGGAGCGACGAGGTCGCCCTGCCCCGCTCGGCGGGCGACGTCGCGCGCGAGCTTCACGACCTGCTCGCGGCGGCCGGTCTCCCCGGCCCCTATGTCTTCGTCGCCCACTCGCTGGGAGGCATTTATGCCCGCCGCTTCGCGCAGCTCTTCCCTGGAGAGGTCGCCGGCTTCCTCCTGCTCGACCCCGCGCACGAGGACTACGCCGCCAACGAGCCCGAAGTCGCCCGCAAGGCGGCCGAAGCGTGGAAGAACCAGCCGATGCCGGAGTTCACGCCGGAGATGCTGGAGGGATACCGCCCCATTCTCGGGGCGATGTACGCCGAATGGCCGGCCGAGGTGCGGGAGCCGCTCATCGATCGTCATTTAACGCGGTTCAAGGCTGGACTCCTGGAGTCCGCCAACGTCGATGCCATCCATGAAGAGGTCCGGAACGGTGGTCCGGTTCCGGTGGTGCCAACCATCATCTACACCGCCCTCGGCATCGACGCGACCCAGCTCGCCTTCAACCCGGAGGATGTGGTCCGGGCCCAGAACCAGGCCAAGCTGCTGACGAACAAGGCGTATGCCGAGTCCGTCCCGGGCGCCGAACATCGCGTGCTCGAGGACGCCTCGCACGTCATGATCCACACCCAGTACACCGATGAAGTGATCGGCGCATTGCGCCAGGTGATAGGGCGAATCGATCCTTGACCCCACCGGCGCCCCTCGATAGCGTCACCACACCGTGCACGCTATCACGCTGGTTGCCTCCCTGCTGGTCACCGCCCCCGCGCCGTGCGGGGGCGCCGCGGCGCCCGCGGCCGACGCGCTGGCCGCGTCGTTCGACAAGCACCAGTTCGTCTTCATCGGGAGCACCCATGGGGACCTCAAGATCGAGGAATTCCTCA
>DATEOL010000290.1:0-8086 GCA_035274025.1 Gemmatimonadales bacterium
ACGGGCTGTCGAAGGGCTGTCGAGGTCATCCGTTCCTGTATGCAGCAAGCGACGTGCCGGGTCTTGCCCCCCGGCAAGCAGGGCTAACCGATTATCTTGAAGCAATTTGCGTCCTCACTCTGGGTCCTGGCAACCAGCAGCCTGACCCCGTGTCTTCATGGTGACGAATCAGGTGCTCCGTAATGGCCACCGCGCCCAGGGTGCTGATCGTGGATCAGGGGGTGTCATTCGGGGGGTCTGCCCTGGTCGGGTCGGCCACAGTGAGTTGCATGCCCCCCACGCGATATGACGTCCACCTGGCTACCGCCCTGGACCCCGCGACCCTCCGGGCTACCCCCCTTACGACCCGGCGCATCCACCACGCTTCGAAGGCGTACAGCTACGTGGACCAGATGCAGCGGCGCAGCCGGTCCCGCACGTCCGGCCTCCCGGCGCTGCTGCGGCGCCCGGCAGGGTGGCTCGATTTCGGGGTGCGACTGGTCCGGAACACCGGATACACGAAGCTGCTCTCCCGCTGGATCCGGCGGGACGGCATCGCACTGGTCCACCTCAACAACGGGTTCGAGAACCTTGAAGCCCATCTCGCCGCCTGGTTCACCGGTCGCCCCATCGTGGTACACGCCCACGGGCCCTGTGGCAGCGCCCGTCTCACCAGAAGGCTCGCGGCGCGCGGTCCGGTCTGCATCGCGATCTCCGACGTGGTGGGCAGAAGCCTGATCGAGGCGGGCGTGCCCCGGGATCGCGTGCACGTGCTTCCCAATCCGCTCACGCTGGACCCGCTCCCGCTCGATGCGACCCTGCGCCACTCCGCCCGGCGAGAGCTCGGGATCCCCGAGCGATTCCGGCTCATGGGGATCGTGGGTCGCATCGTGGAGTGGAAAGGGCAGCGCGAATTCCTGAACGCCGCGGCCGTCGCGATGAAGAGCGATCCGCACCTCGGGGCGGTCATCATCGGCGACGTCACCGACGCGATGGACGAGTACGGGAACCAGGTACGACAGCAGGCCACCGATCTCGGAATCGCCGACCGGGTCTGGTTCAGCGGGTTCATGCCCGATCCGCGCCGGCTCTACGCGCTCGCCGACGTCGTCGTGCACAGCTCGATCCTGCCCGAGCCGTTTGGGCTCGTCATCACGGAGGCGATGGCGCTCGGAATTCCTGTCGTCGCCGCCAACGCCGGCGGCCCGGTCGAGATCATCACCGACGGCGTCGACGGGTTCCTGGTGGATCCGTGCGATGCCGCGGCG
Source organism: Gemmatimonadales bacterium (assembly GCA_035274025.1). Lineage (GTDB taxonomy): Bacteria > Gemmatimonadota > Gemmatimonadetes > Gemmatimonadales > GWC2-71-9 > SZUA-320. Next base: position 1,248 of record DATEOL010000290.1, read on the forward strand.
GTGGCGGGGCGCGTCGCGGCGCTCTTCGCGGATCCCGCGCTCTACCAGCGGATCGGCGCGGCCGGCCGCCAGACTGCGCTCGAGCGGTTCTCTCCCGAGGCCTACGTCGAGCGGGTGGCGCGGGTCTACGACGCGGCCCTCGCGGGACCAGGCGGCCGATGATCGGCAAGGCAGTCCGGTTCGCGCGCTACCTCCTCCGGCGAGCGTTGTTTCCGGTTTTCGAACGGATCGTCCCGGCCGACGACAACCTCTGGTGCTTCTGCACCTGGGACCGGCATTGGCACACCCTCGACAGTCCGCGCGCGGTGCTCGAGGCACTCTCGGGTGACCCGTCCGTGAGGTCGGTAGTGCTCCAGAAGGTCCGCAGCACGTCGGGTGAGGATCGCGACACGCCCCGGGTGAAGTTCGTCGAGGCCGAATCGCTTCGGGGCGCGTGGTACCTCGCGCGGGCCCGGGTGGTCCTGATTGCCTACGGCATGAAAGGACTCTCGAGCTACGCGACCGGCCTTACCAGGAAGCACATCGTCATCCAGCTCTGGCATGGCATTCCGCTGCGGCGCATCGGCCGCCTCTTTCCGCGCGAGACCTGGTGGGCGGCGGAAACGCCGAAGTACTCTGCGATGGTCGCGTCCTCGGAAAAGGAACGCGATCACCTGTCCCAGGCCTTCGAACCGGTTCCGCGCGACGAGATCTGGCTCACCGGGCTACCCCGCAATGATTTCTTCCTCGGCGCCGAACAGGCCCTTCCCACCGACTACCGCGCGCACCTCGACGGGCTCCGGAAGCAGCTCGGCGGTCGCAGGCTGGTGCTCTACGCCCCGACCTGGCGCGATCGCGAGGAAGACCACTACCAGTTCTCGCCCGAGGAAAGCAGCCGGCTCTCGGCCTTGCTCCGGCGGCACAATGCCGTGATCGGGGTGCGGGGTCATTCGAACGTCAGGCACTTGAGTCGCTACACGGCCGATTCCGCTGTGGCCGAGATCATCACGATGAACCACATCCCGGACGTGAATGTCATCATGCGCGAGACGGCCGTGCTGGTGACGGATTACTCGAGCATCTACCTCGATTTCGTGCTGACCGGGCGGCCCATTCTCCATTTCACGTATGACTTCGACACCTACCTCAAGAACCGGGTCGGGTTCTTCTATGAGCTGGACGAGGCGTTCGCCGGCCCGCGCCTGCTTACCTTCGACCAGCTCCTCGAGCACCTCGATCGCGCGCTGGGTGGAGGCGTGGAGGACGCACAACAGTACCGGCATGTGAGGGACCTCTTCCATGCCCATCCGGCGGGCTCCGGGCCCGCCGTAGCGGGTCGGATCAGGGACCTGGTCCAGCGGAAAAACGGCGGGTAACCGGCACCAGTATTGCGTGGAAAAGGGCCCCATGAGCGAGATCGTCACCACCTTCGACGACGCCGTCCAGGTCGACGAGATGAATGCACTGATGCGGGCGATGGAAGCCGATACGTCGGGCCGATTCCCTCCCCGCGCGATCTTCCATTATTCCCTCCGCAACGACGATCGCGAAGCGGCCGCGCTCGAGCACGGCCTCAATGTGACGTCGCGGCTCGCCGATGGGACCCTGGTCGGCTACATGCGGATCGTCACCGACCACGCCTACATCTACTACATCGTGGACGTGATGGTGCATCCCGGGCACCAGGGCTCCCGCATCGGCAGCTCGATGGTGCAGGCGGCACTCACCGAGCTCAAGAAGCGCGGCTTCATCAAGGTCCTGCTCACCGCGATCCCCGGCAAGGAAGAGTTCTACATGCGGATGGGCTTCAAGCCGACGATGTCGCCGGTGCTGGCCCTCCGTGGCGAGGACTACGTCTCGTGAACCTGTTCGTCTTTCCGGGCGGGATCGACCCCGAGGTCCTCGCGATCGGCGGGGAGCCGGTCCCCTACGCGCGAACCGACGCGTTCGCCGCCACCACGCTCGAGTCGGAGCGGTGGCTGCTCGAGCTGCTTGGCTGCACCGGTGGACGACTGGTCTCGTACACCGCGTCGGGGACCGCCGCGATGGAAGCGGTCATCTCCAACCTGGTGGCGCCGTCGGACCGGATCCTCGCGGTCGAAGGTGGCACGTTCGGCAAGCGATGGGTGGAGATGCTTCGAGCGTATCCCCACGCGCTGCTGGACGTGGTGAGCGTGCCCTTCGGAGAAGATCCGGACTACGAACGTCTCGAGCAGCGAATAGCGTCAGGAGGGTATCGCTATCTCTTCCTTCAGCACCACGAGACCTCGAGCGGAGTGCGCTTTGACGTGCCCCGGCTCGCGAAGGTATGCGCGTCGGCGGGGACGCTCGTTCTGGTCGACGCCATCAGCTCGTTCCTGGCCGACGATTTCTCGATGGATGGATTCGGTATCGACGCCGCCGTCCTGAGCAGCCACAAGGGGCTTTGCCTGCCACCGGGACTCGGCTTCGTGGCGCTTTCGCGGCGGGCACTCGAGGTGAACTTCCAGAAGCGGAACACGTACTTCGATTTCGAGGAGAACCTCAAGAGCCTCAGTCGGGGGCACCCGCTCTTCACCCCCGCGGTGCAGCTCTACCTCCAGCTCCACAAGCGGCTCGAGCTGGTGCGCTGCCGCGGGGCCGAGGCAGTGATCGCCGACGTCCGCGAAAAGGCGATGGAGTTCCGGCGCATGCTCGCGGCCGAGGATCGCCCCCTCATTGCGCAAACGCCGTCCAATTGCCTCACCTCGTTCGACCTCCGGGTGCCGGCACGCGACCTGGTACCGATCCTGACGGCGGAAGGGAGCTATATCATGCCGAGCAGCGCCCCGAACCAGGTCCGCGTGGCTCACCTCGGCACCAGCACGGTGGAGGACCATCGCCGCCTGCTGATCCGCATCAACGAACTCGAACGCCAGCTCACCGGAGCGCGCGCATGAAGAAGGAAAAGGTGGTGTTCACCTCAGGCAGCTGGGACATGTTCCACGTGGGGCACCTGAACGTGCTGCGCCGCTCACGGGAGCTGGGCCAACGCCTCATCGTGGGCGTGAGCACCGACGAGCTGATCGCCGAGTACAAGGGGGCGCCACCGGTCATCCCGTTCGAGGAGCGGATGGAGATCGTCCAGAACGTAAAAGGCGTGGACCTCGCGGTGCGGCAGACGATCCTCACCGAAATCCGGCAGCTGCAGGAGCACCACGTCGATGTCGTTACGATCGGCGACGACTGGAAGGACCGCTACCTCGAGGGACTGGAGTGGATGAAGGAGCACGGCGAAGTCGTGTACCTGCCCTACACAGCGGGCGTGAGCACGACCTCGATCAAGCGGAAGATCATCGAGAACATCTACTCCGTCATCGCGGCGGACCTCCGTCGCGAGATGGAAAAGCCCGAGGAGTGGAAGCAGAAGCAGCTCGAGGGACGGAAGCTCAAGCGCTAGGCCCCTTCGACCTTCCCGAATATCCGCCGCCGGTGACTTTCCACCACGCCTCGAGCAACGGTCTCGGCAGCGACGATACCATGAGACCCTTGGCGGCCTTGAGGAGCGACCCGCGTTCCTTGCCGGTGCGCCAGGCCTGCCGGTAGCAGTAGCGCGCCTGGCTCGCCAGCCCCGCCGTCAGGCAGAGGTAGCCCAGGCCGCACCAGTAGCGTGAAATCTTCTCGCGATAGGACGGCCACTCTGCCGGGGTCAGCATGCGCTCGAGCCGCAGGAGCATGTCGCTCTTCACCGTGAACGAACCGGTCACCAGCCTCGCCAGCGGATTGTTCACCATCCAGCTCGACGTGGTGTGACGGTAGTAGCTGAGCGGGGCCGGAGATACCGCCGACGTGGTGGCGCGGGAGATCCGGAGCCAGAGGTCGATGTCCTCGCAATGCGGAAGCTCCTCGCGGAATCCAGGCGGCTCCAGCGAGTCGAGCACCGCGCGGCGAACCGAGATCGCACTGGTGTGGATGCCGACGATTTCGGTGCTCATGAACTTGATCAGGTCACCGTTGCCGATCCACACGGGATGGCCGCCGGCCGATCGTTCCGTGAGGGCACCGGCCGCGCGTGTCACGTACTTCTCGTCCGCGAGGTAGGCCCTTCCCTGCTCCGGATCGCTCCCCGTGACGAACCAGCGATAGTCGTGAAACACCGAGCCGACTTCGGGATAGGCATCGAGGACGACGACGGAACGGGCCAGACGCTCCGGATGCCAGAGGTCGTCGCCGTCGAGGAACGCGATGATACTGCCCCGCGCGGCGCGCATTCCGCGGTTTCTTCCGGCCGCGGGTTTTCCGCTGTTGGGCTGGTGGACCACTCGTACCCGGGGATCCTTCGATGCCCAGAGGTCGGCCAGGGCGCCGGTACGGTCGGTCGAGCCATCGTTGACGAGGACCAGCTCCCAGTCCGTGAAGGTCTGGGCGACCACGGAGCGCACTGCCTCGTCGAGGAATTCCTCGCCATTGTAGACCGACATGATGATGCTCACCCGCGGCGTGGAACTCACCATGGTCCTTTCAATTCTCCGTGTTGCACTTGCGCAACAGAGTCGCAATTCTTGAGTGATGTCCGGATAGCACGGTCTTTGCGCTATCTGACGTGTTTTCAACGTTCTTCAACTTAGGGCACCGGGCCATTGTGACTGTACTACCCACCGCATCCGGCAGGCCAGCCATCACGTCGTCATCCGGCGGGACGTTCTTCGGGGATCTCCGCCAGGTGGTGACCGACATCTGGGATTTTCGGGAGCTGCTCGCGCAGCTGACCCGTCGTGACATCAAGATCCGATACAAACAGGCGGTGATGGGCTTCGCGTGGGCGCTTTTCATGCCTGTGCTGGTGGTGGCCGCGGGCCTGATCATTCGCTGGGCAATCTCCACGGTGGGTGGCGCTCCCCTCAACCGGGCCGGTGCCGGCGAGCTGCTGGTGAAGGGCCTCTGCTGGTCATTCTTCGTGGGGGCGATCGGGTTCGCCACACCGAGTCTGTCAGGCAACACGTCCCTCGTCACCAAGGTCTATTTTCCGCGCGAGGTGCTTCCTCTCGGGACGCTCGGAGCCCAGCTCTTCGACTCGGGGATCGGGGCCATCGCGGTACTGGTCGCGACTCCTTTTCTTGGCGCGCTGCTGACACCCGCCCTCGGGTGGGTTCCGCTGCTCCTCGTTCTGCTCATCGCCTTCACGGCAGGAACCTGCCTCTTCCTGAGCTGCGCCAACCTCTTCTTCCGCGACGTGAAGTACATCGTGCAGGTGCTGCTCACCTTCGGCATCTTCTTCACGCCGGTACTCTATGACCCGGCCCTGCTCGGACCGACCGGCGCCAAGCTCGTCATGCTGAACCCGATCGCGCCGATCCTCGAGGGCCTCCGTCTCACGATCTTCCACAGCCACTCGTTGCTCGATACCTGGGCAGTGACCAACCGGCACGGCATCGAGGTCGTGACCTGGTCGCCCTGGTACCTCGCCTACTCGCTGGCCTGGGCGTTCGGGGGGCTTTCGATCGCGGCGGTCCTGTTCCACCGGGCCGAGTTCGCATTCGCGGAGTACGTGTGAGCAACGGGCGCACGGGGTTCATCGCGGCCGAGGGCGTCTCCAAGCGGTTCCGGCGCGGCCAGCTGCACGACAGCCTCAGGGACCTGCTGCCGACGCTCAGCCGCCGCCTGGTGGGATTCGGTCGGAATGGCGATGCGCCCGATGCGCTCCGGGCCAACGAGTTCTGGGCCCTCCGCGACCTCTCGTTCGAGGTGCGCCCGGGACAGGCGCTGGGCATCATCGGCGGCAACGGCGCCGGCAAGTCGACCGCGCTCAAGATCCTGACCCGTATCCTCCGTCCCACGACCGGGAGCATCACGGTCGAAGGGCGCATCGGATCGCTCATCGAGATCTCCGCCGGATTCCATGGCGACCTGACCGGCCGGGAGAATGTCTTTCTCCAGGGCTCGATCATGGGCATGCCGCAGGAACTGATCCGGCGGAAGTTCGATGCGATCATCGAATTCTCGGGCATCAGTGAATTCCTCGACACACCGGTCAAGCGCTACTCCAGCGGCATGAATGCGCGACTCGGATTCTCCATCGCCGCGCACCTCGATCCCGAAGTGCTCATTGTCGACGAGGTCCTCGCGGTGGGTGACTTCCGGTTCCAGGAGCGCGCCTTCGGCCGGATCCGCGAGCTGGTGACCAGTGGTATTCCCGTCGTGATCGTGTCCCACCAGCTCGATCGCATCGCATCACTTTGCACCGACGCGATCGTGCTCGAGCGGGGCGCGGTCGCGTTCCGGGGGACGCCGTCCGACGCGATCGGGTGGTACCTGTCGGGAACCCGCGAGGCCCTCGACGACGAGAACAACCGCTCGGCCGTGCGCCTCCGCGCCCTCACCATGATCGGCGAGACGGCGCTGGCATCCGGCGACGGCGTGGAGTTCACGCTCGATGGATCGGTAGAAGACGCCGAGCTGCTCAAGACGGAGCAGATCGTGCTCCGGGTTCGATCGGCCGCGACAGGCCAGGTGGTCTTCGCCACCTCCATGGACCGTTGCGGCATCGAGACGCTGCCCGCCGGACCGTTCCGGCTTCGAGTGAACCTGGAGATGAACGTGCGGACCGGTGTGTTTACCGTGGAGCCCTACGTGGTCCTGCGACAGACCGGAAAGGACGTCGCCGCCGGACCCGTCGCCTACGTACAGGTCAAGGAGGATCCCGGGTCGTTCGGGACGGTGCAGCTCAAGCCGAGAATGCGGCTCGAGCCATGGCTGCAAGGCGAGAGCGAATCGACTCGCTGACCATCGAGTGGGTGGGGAGGGTCCAGAGCCGCTCCGCGAGGGCCTGCGCTCCTGGAAAATCCGAGGCTGGCTGGGCGGCGCGGTTGAGCTCCGGTAACGCCGGCAGCGGCACCGGATAG
>DATEOL010000291.1:0-2835 GCA_035274025.1 Gemmatimonadales bacterium
AGTGGTGCGCCGAGCCGGTACCCCGACATGGCGACCGTTCCATCGAGTTGGCCCGCTTGCCGGCCGCTGTCGGCGAGCGAAGCGACGAGCTTGGCATCGAGCCCCGCAGCGGTATTGCGAGCCTCGAGTCGTCCGGTCAGCTCTCCAGTGACAGGGGTATTGATCGGGAGAAGGTCAAGCCGGAGACTGTCGACGGCGGCGAACACCTGCCAGTTCGAGGCGCCCCGCCATTCCCCCTGCACACAGGCGCCAGTAGCAACGCTGTCGGCGGTCAGGCAGAGGGTATCGAGCTGTGTCACGGCGGCGGACACCAGCAACGTGGTCGGCGACACCATCCTCAACCGATCGACCGGCGATATCACGGTCAAACTGTCGATACGGCCGCGCCAGACGCGCGACGTAACTCCCCCCTCCAGCCGAACTAGCGCGGTGTCGTTCGAAGACCTGGCATCGAGCGCGATGCGATGCTGATCGACGGTGCCCTGCGCCGCCAGGGTCACCTGGTGGAAGGGCCTCGATGCGAGCGTCGCGCTGTCGGCGCGGAGCGAGACGTCGATGCGGCCGTGCGGCGAGAGCAGGACATCAGCCTTGCCGAGCACGCTCCTCGCCCGGAATCCGTCCACCGCGAGAGCTGACCCGCGGATGTCTGCCTGGACGCGCGGATTGGCGCGGGAACCGCTCGCGCTCCCCTGGAGGTGAACCTGTCCCGATCCGGCCTGCATGAACTCACGAATGTCGTACACGTCGGCCTGGTACTGGATCGCGAGCGTATCACCGACGAATCCATCACTTCGGACCCGCGCCGGTCCCCAGCGGACATCGGTGGTCAGGTGCTCGAGGACGAGGGCCCGGAAGCGGACGGTTGCTGTCCCGCTGACCGGACGGCCGCGCAGAAATCCCGAGATGCAATCGAGCTTCGCATTGCCGTTGGGGCCTGACGAGTCGATCGCGCCGGCAGTCGTGGCGTGGAGACTGACGCGTCCGGGGAGCGATGCAAGCGCGGAGAGACGGGATGGCACAACGCTGTCGACGGCGACCTGCAGGTCCCACGTCGCCGAGGGCCACCATGTGACGGTTCCGACCGGAATGATCCGGCCACCGAGCATCTCGGCGGTGCTCGTCGAGTCGAGCCGGAGGGACTCGAGGGACCCGGTGCCTCCGACATGGATCCGGGTTGTATCCACCTGCGGGATGAAGACCGTCCCTGAAAGATCGAATCGATAGCGATCGAGCGCGCCGACGATCGCGATCTTGCCGTCGCGAACGGCGATTCCACCGGGAGCATCGAGCTGGAAGCCGGTGACGGTCCCCTCACCGATCTCGATCGGGATCGGAGGACGGGGTGACTCGCGGCGCGCGTGCGCGGTGCCAGCCGTGTCCCGGGGCGCCGAGTCGGGCAGCACGACGCGCATGCCGGCCACCCTGACCTGCTCCAGCATGAGCCGGCCGCGAATCAGCGCCGAGGGCCTCAGGTCGAGCATCGCCGAATCGATCTCCGTGCTGAGCGCGCCGGAGCGATAGCGAATTCCGTTGAGACGGAGCTGGCGGACCAGGGACCCGCGGATCTCGGCTACCTCGAGGCCTTCCGGGGACTTGCCGAGGAGGAATGCCACGACGCGCCGCGATCCCGCTTCGGTGGACATGAGCCACCAGACGATCCCCGCCCCGAGCAGGAGAACGAGTGCGATCAGGGCGACGGCAATGCCCACCACCCGTCGCACCCTCATATGTCAGGACCGACGGATATATGGATGCGGAACGCGCGCCCCGGCTGGCTTACCGGGAATGCGCCGTCGAGCCGGATCATGCCCAACGGCGAGAGGTACCGGATGCCGGCACCGATGCTGTACTCCAGGTCAGTGAGGTCGAAGTGCTGCATCGCATTGCCGGCATCGGTGAAGAACGCAATGCCACCTCTCGCCATCGGCCAGAAATCGACTTCGAGACTCGAGACCACGAGCGATTGTCCGCCGATGATGTTGCCGAGTGAGTCGCGAGTGCCCAGGTCCTCATAACCGAAGCCACGAACGGTCTGGTCGCCGCCGGTGAAATAGCGGATCGAGGCGGGGATCTGGTGGAACTGGGTCGTGAAGATCCGGCCGGTTTCGGCCCGCGCGAGAACGCGGAACTGAGGAGCGAATCCATAGACGATCTTTCCCGCTACGCCGGCCTTGATGAAGCTGACGTTGCTGACGACGCCATTCAGGGCTCCCTGTCCCTGGAACTGGACCCGGTAGCCGCGACGCGGGAACAGCACGTGATCCACCTTGCTCCGGTCCCATCCGGTCGCGGGCATGAGCAGGACGGCGCTCGCGGTATCCACACCAACCGCGAAGTCCTCGTGCTGCCATTGCAGCGCCCATATTTCGCGCCACCCAAATCGCTTCCGGGTGAGACGCGTGCCGAACGTGATGGTGTTCGACTTGTTCGTGGTGGGGATCCGGCGCACGTACCCCCCGAAGAACGTCAGGACGCCGGTCGGATGGGTGACCGCAGGAATGTCGTACTCCGCCGTCGCGAGCTGTTCGACCATCGAAAGCTTGAGGTCGCCACGCGCGTAGTGCCCGCGCGAGTTGAGCCGGCGCCAGTAACTCGCCGCGCGTCCCCGAGGTCCGGTGTCGGTCCCGTATCCGGCACCGAACTCGTATTCCTGTCGTGGCTGCGGCACCAGAGCGACGCGGATCGGCACTTCGAGACCCTGTGCGCTGTCACGTCTCGGCAGGATTTCCACCCGGGCGAAGTAGGGATCCTGTGCCAACAGGGTCTGGAGCTCCAGGACCTTGTCCTGGCGCCATAGCGCCCCCTGCTGGAAGGGAACCCTGGTCTTGAGGAAGC
>DATEOL010000292.1:0-3306 GCA_035274025.1 Gemmatimonadales bacterium
TGATCGAGGGTGTGGCCCTCCGGTACTTCAACGTCTTCGGACCCAGGCAGTCCCCCACGTCGGCCTACGCGGCCGTGATCCCCGCGTTCCTCGCGTCGGCGCGCGATCGGCGTCCCGCCACCGTCCACGGGGACGGCGAGCAGACCCGAGACTTCACCTACGTCGACAATGTGGTCTCGGCCAACCTGCTTGCGGCGACCAAGGCCTCGGCGAATGGCGTCGTGTGCAACCTTGGCGCAGGGCAGCGCACCTCATTGCTGCAGCTGCTCGACCTGGTCCGCGAGATTACCGGGCGCGAGGTTGAGGCGAAGCACCTGCCTCCGCGTGCGGGTGACGTCCGCGATTCCCTCGCGTCCCTCGACCGGGCGAAGCAGGCGCTTGGATATGAGCCGCTGGTCGGCCTTCGCGAGGGCCTCGAGCGCACCTGGGCCTGGTTCGAGGGCCGGTGAGGCATTTCTTCTCGGTCGACGTGGAGGAGCACTTCCACGCCCATGCCCTGGAGCATGCCCTGCCGCGAAGCTCGTGGGACGAGCAGCCCAGCCGTGTCGCCGAGGCGACCGACCGGTTGCTCGACCTCCTGGCGCGTCACGGCGTCCGTGGCACCTTCTTCGTCCTGGGATGGGTTGCGAAGCGTTCACCCGACCTGGTCAAGCGGATCGCGGCGGCGGGCCACGAGATCGGGTCCCACACCTGGTCCCATCCGAAGATCAGCACGCTCACGCCGGCACAGTTTCGCGAAGAGCTCGATTCCTCCAAGGCAATTCTCGAAGACCTGTCGGGGCAGCTGGTCATCGGATTTCGCGCGCCCAGTTTCTCCATCCTCCCCGGGATGGAATGGGCGTTCGATACCCTGCTCGAGGCCGGGTTCACCTATGACTCGAGCGTGTTTCCCATCCGGCGTCCGGGCTACGGCTGGCCGGGCGCGCCGACCGGGCCGTACGCGGTATCCCGGCCGGCCGGCTCGCTCACCGAGCTGCCAATGACCACGCTCGCGTTGTTGGGGGGCAAGCTTCCCGCCTCGGGCGGCGCGTACCTCAGGCACTTTCCGCTGGGGGTCATCCTGACCGCGTTCACCCAGTGCGAACGTCGCGGTGCGCCCGCGATGCTCTACGTACACCCGTGGGAGGTGGACCCGGACCAGCCTCGGGTCCCGGTCTCGACGTTGACCCGACTTCGGCACTACGGTGGCATCGAGCGAACCATGCCGAGGCTCGAGCGGATGCTGGGGGAATTCGAGTTCGGATCGGTCCGCGATTGGCTCGCGAGACGCTGAGACGCTGAGACGATGAGACGATGAGACGATGAGACGATGAGCCGAACCGTCGAGCAATTCACCGGACCTGCCGGTGAATGGAACGCGTTCATCGCGTCCGATCCCGGTGCCACTCATTGCCACCGGCACGAGTGGCTGGGCGTGATGAGCGCAGCGTTCGGTCACGAGACCTTGGCCCTCGCGGTGCGAGACGGCAACGGCTCGCTCTCTGGCGTGCTGCCGCTGGTCCGGGTCCGATCGATGCTGTTCGGCCACTACCTGGTCTCGCTCCCCTACCTCAACGACGGTGGCCCGCTCGGCAGCGATGACGCGGTGACGACACTGGGGCGCGAAGCGGTCCGGTTGGCCGATGAATCGAAGGTGAAGCTGCTCGAGCTTCGGTGTCGCGCCGCGCTGCCGCTCGACCTCCGGCTCTCGCAACGGAAGATCACCGTCGTGCTCGATCTCGAGCGGGACCCCGAGGCCGTGTTCAAGCGGCTCCCCTCCAAGCTGCGCAGCCAGGTGCGACGGCCCGCGCGCGAGGGCGTCGAAGTCCGGTTCGGTCCCGACCAGGTGCTGCCGTTCTACGAGGTCTTCGCGCGACACATGCGGGACCTGGGCACGCCGGTCATGCCCCGAAGGTTTTTCCAGCAGATCGCGTCGCATTTCGGTGCCGACGCGTGGTTCGCCTCTGCCTGGCTCGACGGCAGGCCGATCGCCGGCGGGGCAGGGCTTCGCTTTGGCGGGGAATTCGAGATCACCTGGGCATCGTCGCTCCGCGAGTTCAACGCGCTCTCGCCCAACATGGGTCTCTACTGGGCATTCATCGAGCGCGCCGCGCAGGAGGGCTGCTCGGTCTTCAACTTCGGTCGCTGCACGGTGGACTCCGGCACCCATCGTTTCAAGAAGCAGTGGGGCGGCCGCGACGTGCAGCTCCATTGGTACCAGCATGGGTCCGCATCGCTCACCCCGTCGCCCGACCAGGGCGGGATGATGAGCCTCGGGCCCCGGGTCTGGCGCCATCTTCCGCTCAAGCTGGCGACCGCGCTCGGACCCCAGATCGTGCGGGGGATTCCCTGACCTGGCGGTGCGTGCCGCCGGTGCTGTCGCCCCTGTCCGCGGGGGCCATCCTCACCGGATTCCGGGCTGCCCTGAGCAATGACCACGGTGCCGCGCATCGCGTCGCACGCGCGCTGGAGTCGTTTCACGGGTCGGGACGCGCCATCCTCACCGACAGCGGCACGACCGCCCTCACCCTCGCCATGCGATGGTGCCTTGCCTCGACCGGCCGGATGAAGGTGGCGCTTCCTGCGTTCTGTTGTTACGACCTGGTCACCGCCCTCCACGGCGCCGGCGCCGAAGTGGTTTTCTACGACCTCGATCCGGCGACGCTGGGTCCCGACTGGAGCTCGCTGGCACGCGCAGTCGCGGAACGTCCCGCGGCGGTGGTCATCGTGCACCTCTACGGGCTGCCTGTCGACATGCCTCGCATCCTCGAGATGACCGAGGGCACCGGAATCACCGTGATCGAGGACGCCGCGCAGGGAAGCGGGGCGACACTCAACCGCAGGCCGCTCGGTTCATTCGGGCCCCTCGCGGTGCTGAGCTTCGGTCGCGGAAAGGGTGTGACGGGTGGACACGGAGGGGCACTGCTCGTGAACGCCGGTTGGCGAGGTGGATCGGACCAGTCCGATTTGTTCGCCGGCGCACGGGGCACCGGCGAGATCGTCTCGCTCAAGGCCCAGTGGATCCTCGCGCGGCCCTCGCTCTACCGGCTTCCCGCGAGCCTTCCGTTCCTTCGCCTGGGGGACACGGTCTACCGGCCGCCTGCCCCGCTCGGCCGGATGTCCGCGGCGTCCGCCGCCGTGGTCGAGCGTTCGTGGCAGGAGCGCGGTGGAGAAATCTCCCAGCGGCAGCGGAACGCGGACTGGCTGCTGGATCAGGGGATCGATGGCGTGGTCACGCCGATGGCCGGAGCGGTTTCCGGCTGGCTTCGCTTGCCGGTCATGGCGAGGTCCGGTGCGCAGGTCGCCGAACGATCGCTCGGCGCCTGG
>DATEOL010000293.1:0-3378 GCA_035274025.1 Gemmatimonadales bacterium
GAATTCAACCGCGCCCAGCGGAGAGCCCAGCCCGGCGAGGAAACGCGGTCCGGCAGCAAGCTCCCTGCGCTTCATGACCGAGGGATCCTTCTGGATCTCCTTCCACTGGCGCGGCCCATCGGGGGTGAACCGGAACGCATACGCAATCCCCGCCATGAGCCGCTGCGCCTGGGCCAGACCGCCGGCCCGGGGTAGCGAGAGCAGGCGTTTGACCGCCGTGTCGGCGGCCGAGGAGTCACCGGCCGCGATCAGGGCAAGCGTGCGGTCAGTCCAGGCGGGCACGAAGCCGCTGTCCAGCGCCGCGTGCTGGTTGAGTGCCTCGATGGCGTCGTTTCTGCTTCGTCCGAAGAAGGCGCCACGATTGAAGAGTTCCGTGCCGAGCGCGTACCACGCGAGTGGCCATGCCTTGAAGTCATTGGCGAGCTGCTCCAGCCGTTCGACGCGTCGGGCACCTGGCTCGAATGACGCGGAAACGAGCCTGCCCCATGGTGCATTGAACCTGTCCGTCGCGGCGAGCAACGCGGAGCTCTGTGCGCTGTCCGGGGGCTGCTCCAGCCAGCGACTCACCTCGATCAGCCTGAAGTCGCATGCAAGGCAAGAGGGGTTGGACGCGAGAAGGTTGTGGTAGGCGGTGTCCGCTGCCTGCCAGTTCCCCGTGGCAAAGACTTTTTCGGCGGCCAGCCAACCGTCGTATCGATCGCAGGGTACCGAGGCGTTGATACCTGGCGAAAACTGCTGGGAGGCGGCCTTGCAATCGGTCGGCGGCGGGCACTTCCACAGCAGAGTTACGATTGCGGCGGCGGCAGCACCTCCACCCAGGTACCAGGACCGCCTGCTTCGAGTGCCTTGAAGCCCCGCGGCGAAGGCGCTCACGTCGGCCCATCGTTCAGCCGGTTGAAAGGCCATCGCCTTCTTCAAGGAAGAGGCGACGGCGGAAGGAATCTTCGACCAATCTCCCGACTCCAGGCTCTGCATCTGGGGCCAGCGTTTGCCCGACAGACACTCATAGAGCACCAGAGCGAGGGAGTACTGATCCGATGCAGGGCCCACATCGCCACCGGATCCCTGTTCCGGCGACATGTAGGCCGGCGTGCCAAGTGTTTGCTGGGTCGCCGTGAGACCGGCATCCGCCCCCGAAGTCGTCGCGGTTCGGGCGATGCCGAAGTCCGAGATCAGCGCGCGACCTTTTTCGATGAAGATGTTGGCGGGCTTGATGTCGCGATGGACGATTCCCTTCTCGTGGGCTTCCGCGAGCGCAGCCAGGAGGTCACGGGAGAGTTGGATGGTCTCCTTCGCGGTGAGGGGACCACGGTCGAGGCGCGATGCGAGGGTCTCTCCGTCGACCAGGTCCATGACGAACCAGGAAAGGCCCTTGCCCTCTCCTACCGAATGGACCTTGACCACGCATGGGTGCTTGAGACGGGCCATGAGCCGGGCTTCACGAAGAAACCGCTGCGTCGCGACGGCGGTTGCCTGCTCCGGTTTGAGAACCTTGATGGCCACCTTCCGCTCGAGGCGATTGTCGACCGCCTCGAAAACTTCCCCCATGCCTCCGGCACCGATCGACCGGAGAACGGTGAAATCGGGTCCGAGGGAATCGCTGAATCGGTCGGAAAAGGACATGGAGGCGGGTCGAAAGCCGAAGTGGGCCTACGGCGACGAAGATACCCCCCGTCCGACATCAGGCCAGAGTCAGTCCTCGCCCGCGGCCAGGAGGGGCACCAGCCGGCCCCGGGGCGGGATCCCGGGCTCGAGCTCGAGGATGCCGACCGAGGGCGGGAGGTCAAAGCGCCGCTGCCCCGCCCCGCCGGGATTCATGACGGTCACCACGCTGTCGACGAGGGTGAGCAGGGGACGGTGGGTGTGACCATAGATGAGGACGAGCGCGTCGGGCCACCGGGTCGTGAGGTTCTCCGGCGTGGGCGACCCGAGCTGGTGCCCGTGCGCGACCACGAAGGAAAGTCCCTCGATTTCCTCCTGGATGATCTCCGGAACACGGTGTCGGACATCGAAGCCGTCGGTGTTGCCCCACACGGCGCGCACGGGCGCGATGGCGCGAAGCTCATCGAGCAGGCCGATGGGACCGATGTCGCCGGCGTGGATGATGAGGTCGACACCGGAGAAGACATCGAAGACTTCCGGCCTGAGGAGACCGTGGGTGTCGGAGAGGACTCCGATCCGGGTCACTTGCCCCAGCGAGGCGCGATATCGATGCCGAGGTCGAGCTGGTCGAGGATGCGTTGCACGATGAAGTCGACCAGCTGGTCGATCTTCCCGGGCCGGTGGTAGAAGCCCGGGGCCGCGGGAAGAATGGTCGCGCCGGCCTCGGCCACCGCGGTGAGGTTGCGCAGGTGAACCAGCGAGAGCGGCGTCTCGCGCGGAACCAGGACCAGCTTCCGTCCTTCCTTGAGCGTCACGTCCGCGGCGCGCTCGATCAGCGAGCGACTGGTGCCGTGCGCGACGGCGGCGACCGTCCCCATCGAGCAGGGACAGATCACCATGCCTGCCGTCTTGCGGGATCCGGAGGCGGCGGCGGCCCCGCGATCGGCATCGGGCAACAGCTCGATGCCCTTCCACGAACCGGTCGACTTGCGCAGGGCGGCTTCGTCGCTGATGCCGCACTCTTCCTCGAGCAGTCTCCAGCCGTGACTCGAAACGATGAGCCAGGTCGGCACCGAGCGTTTGGCCAGCACCTGGAGGAGGCGCACCGCGTACGGCGCGCCGGAGGCGCCGGTGATGGCGAGGACGACGGGAGGGCGGGAGGACGGGCGGACGGGCGGCAACTAGCGACCTCGGCGATTGGGTGTGGGCGCCCGTCGGGGATGCTTCGGCGGAAGCGCCTTGGTGGGACGATTCGGCAGTTTCTGCCCGTCTGTCCTTCTGCCCGTCGGCCCGTCCCTGCCCGTCTGTCGCCGCTTCATCCGAAATACTCTCCCCAGCGATGCTCCACGAGGCTGACCGTCTCCTCCGGCATCTCGACCGGCAGAGGATACCCCGTCTTCCAGGTCGCGTCGATCCCGACCCGCCCGCGATAGACCGGCCGCGCTCCGATGAAGCGCTGCTCGGTGAACACCATGTCGCGGGCGGGATCGAAGCGCGTGAAGATCCCCCACATCAGGTTCTCGGCATCGTCGAGCCGCACATCGTCGCTGACCGCCGCCATCATGCGGATCGGTCCCAGCGCTTCGTGCTTCACCAGGGTCTGCAGCACCTCGCGCGGGTCCTGGCGCACCACCACCACGAGGAAGCCCCCTTCCAGGAGCTTGTGTCCCACGATCCGCCGGTCGAGCGAGGAGGGATTCACGACCTCGCGCGGCGGCGCCTCTGTGACCAGCTCCGGTCCCGCGGCATCGAATACCACCTTGCTCCCCACGTGCA
>DATEOL010000294.1:0-5348 GCA_035274025.1 Gemmatimonadales bacterium
CTGACACTTGCGCTCGGTATCGGCGCCAATACCACCATTTTCAGCGTCCTCTACGCGACGGTCCTCCGGCGCCTTCCGTTCCCGGATCCGGATCAGCTGGTGCGCCTCAACCTGGTGACGCCTCCAAGCCAGCACGGGCCATCCATGGACCAGATGGTCTGGTCGTTCCCCAAGTATGAGACGTTCCGGGATGCCCAGAAGAGCTTCGCGAGAATCGCGGCCTACAGCGGCATTCCGGTCACGATTGCCACCAGTGATGGAGCGGAACGGCTGCGGGGTGAGACGGTCTCGGGTGAATACTTCCGTGTCCTCGGCGTTGCCCCCTCCCATGGCCGCGACTTCGGGGCCGATGAGGACAAAATCCCGAATGCACCGCGGGTTGCGCTGATCAGTGAATCCCTCTGGGAGCGTCTGTTCAGCGCCGACCCCGCGATCATCGGCCAGACCCTCCGCATCGACAACCTGCCCACCGTGGTCATCGGTGTTGTCCCAAGGGAGTTCCGTGGTCTCACCGGCCAGGCCGAGCTGTGGTTCAACATCGCTTCCGGAGGTGTCGAGGATCTCGGGGAGCGCTGGTCTCACTGGCTGGACGTCGTCGGCCGGCTCCAACCGGACGTCACGTTGGCGCAGGCCAAGGCGGAAACCCAGGTCCTGGGCGGCGTTGTCGATGCGGCACACAAGGAGCCGATGGGATCAGGCCGTGACGGGGCCTGGGGCGCGATAGCCCGGCCCCTCGAGGCGTCGCGCGTCGACCCGACCATAGGGCGATCGATCACAGCCCTCGGTGTCGCCGTGGCCCTGGTCCTTCTGCTCGCCTGCGTGAACCTGACCGGCCTCCTTCTCGCGCGTGCCACGGCCCGGCGCCGGGAGATCGCGGTTCGGCTCGCCCTGGGGGCGCGCCGCACCCAGGTGATCCGGCAGCTCTTCGTCGAAAGCACGCTGCTCGCCCTGCTCGGCGGCGCCGCGGGAATCGGGCTGGCGATGCTGGGAGTCGAGGCGCTCCGCTCGTTCTGGACTTTCGCCGGCGGATCGCTCGGAAATGGTCCCGACCTCACATGGCTTGGGATGAATGCGATCCGGCTCGATCCCGTGGTGCTCGGGTTCGCAATCGGGATCACGGTCGTCACCGCGCTCCTGGTCGGATTGCTTCCCGCGCTCCACGCGAGCCGCGCAGACGTAGCTCCCGCGCTCAAGGACACCGAAGCTCGCCCGCGGCGCGGACTGTTCCTGCCCGCGCGCGACCTGCTGGTGGTGGCCGAGATCGCCCTCGCGGCGGTGCTGCTCGCGGGGTCCGGGCTCATGCTCAAGAGCCTGGGCAGGCTCCTGTCGCTCGATACCGGCGTCGACGCGCGCAACGTCCTCTCACTGCGGATGGCAATCCCGCCTTCCGATTTCAGGCCCGACTCGGCCTCGCTCTTCTACAGCCAGATCCTCGACCAGGTCGCCCAGGTGCCGGGAGTATCGCGGGCCGCGATCGGCAACTGTGCTCCGCTCAATGGCGGCTGCAACGGCACCATCATCTGGTTCCGCGACCGGCCGGCGGTACCGGAGGGAAGCGAGCCCCAGGTCGGCGTGCACTTCGTGTCACCGGACTGGTTCGCCACGCTCGGTGTACCGCTCCGCGCGGGTCGCGTCTTTTCGACCGCGGACGTACGAGGTTCGCCCAAGGTGGTTGTGGTGAACCAGGCGGCCGCGAAAAAGTTCTGGCCCAACGAAAGCCCGGTCGGTCACATCGTCGCGGTGGGCCAGGGCGGGTTCCACGAACGCGCCGAGGTGATCGGCGTGGTGGGAGACGTGCGCTTCGGGAACGCCGATGACGCGGCGCAGCCCGACGTGTTCATCTCGTATCTCCAGTCCCCGCGGCCCAACGCGATCGTCTGGGTGAAGACCACCGCGCCCGCTGCCGCGGTGGCGCCGAGAATCCGCGAAGTGATCCACGGCCTCAACGCCAACCTTCCGGTCTTCGAGATTCGCCCGATGGAAGAGCGGGTCAAGCTCGCGACGGTCCGCCAGCGCTTCACCAGCGGAGTGCTCACGGTATTCGGCGGGTCGGCCCTGCTGCTCGCGATCGTCGGGACCTACGCGCTGATCGCGTGGGAAGTCACCCGGCGCACCCGCGAGATCGGCATCCGCATGACGCTTGGCGCGCGGGGAAGCAACGTGCTCCGCCTGATTCTCAAGCGTGGCGCGCTGCTCGCCGGCGTCGGGCTCGTCATCGGGCTCGGGGCGGCACTGGGAGCGACGAGGCTGCTGCGATCGATCCTCTACGATACCCAGCCCGGGGATCCCGCGACGTTCGCCTGGATCGCATTGCTCCTCGGCCTGAGTGCGATGCTGGCGACCCTGGTGCCGGCCTGGCGCGCGACGCGTATCGAGCCGGTGGATGCCATAAAATCCGAGTAGCTGGCGGCTACCAGCCGCCAGTCCGTCGGAATAACATTTCGTCATTTTGTCCGTCTGCCGTTGAACGGGAGAGACTCGAATGAGAAACGCGCTGCTGATTTCACTGCTGGCTGCCTTGTCGGTTGCTCCGCTCCTCGCGCAGGAGGCGCAGGAAGCACCCAGGGAGCGGACCCATCGCCACCGCTACCGGGTCGAAGTGCCGCACCAGAACTGGAGTGACATGGGCCGGGAGTGGGCCCGGATGGGTCGCGCGTACGGAAAGATGGGCCGCGACTATGGCAGGATGTACGGCAACTTCGGCAAGGATTTCGGCAAGCGCTGGGGCCGCGACTTCTCCCGGCAGTGGCGCAATGACTACCGGGGTTATGGCCGCGAGTGGCGGAACTTCTCCCGCGACTTCTCGCGCGATTTCAGCCGCTACTGGGGCCGGAGCTTCAAATGGAAGGGCCACGGCAACATGTACTGGGGAAGACCCAGCAAGCTGGATATCTAGCGAGTAGCGATCTGGCAATCTGGCGATCTGGCGACCGATCGTTGATCGCTAGATCGCGAGATCGCCAGCTCATTTCTCCCTCGCTCCATAGTTCTTCGCCGGTGATCCAGGCTTCAACACCAGGTAGGTAGCATCGGCGAATTGGGGATCGATGTCGATGTTCCCTGTTCCCTGAAAGCCTCCCTGCACCAGGCTTGCCGTGATGACCGGCGGCGTCCCTCCCCAGTTCTGCACCTGATCCGGCATGTTTCCCCAGATGATGTTGTTGCGGAAGATCGCGCGACTGGAGCCGAAGTGGAGCCCGGCGCCCTTCCCCGAGATGCGTCGCCGCCCCTGTGGCAGCGTCGTGTCGGCGTGGCCGATGTTGCCGGCGATGGTATTGTGCTCGATGAGGTTGGTGAGCTTCTGGCTGAAGTGGCCGACAACCCAGATCCCCGCGCCGCCGAAGTCTTCGCCCCCTTCATTGCCGGTGATCACGTTGTCGCGCAGGGTGGCCGCGGAATGGAAGAGCACCACGCCGCCGCCGTAGCGTCCCCTGTTGTTCCGGATCAGGTTCTTTTCGATGACCGGCTCGGCGAAACCGACGCGAATTCCACCCCCGCCGGCGCTCAGCATCTTGCCCTTGTCGATCGCGACATTGCCCTCGATGATGTTGTTGCGGATCGTCGGGCCGGACAGGTCGACAATGATCCCACCGCCCTCGCGGAAGTTGATCTTGTCCTTGTTGTCGAACCACACCGTCCCGGTCCCGCCGGTGATCGTGAAGCCCTCGACGACGGCTGTCGAGTCCTCGAACCGCCAGATGGTGACCACCGCGCCGGAGTCGGGGTGCGCGGGCCGGCTGCCGTCGAGGATGGTGCGCGCGATAGTTGAACGGTCACCGGTCCTGGCGAACTCGCTCGCGAGCACGATGTTCTGGCCCTTGAACACCAGGTTCTCGTAATAGCGACCAGGGGCCACGAGGACGGTGTCACCTTCCTTCGCGGAGTCGATGGCAGTCTGGACCTTCGGGAATTCGGCTGGTACCCGAAGCACCCGTTTCGCCTGGGCCAGTCCGGCAGACACTGGAGCGAAAAGGAGCATTACCGCCACCCCGGCCACTCCACGTTGGAATTCCCCTGTCACCTGGCGACCTCGAACGGCAGGCTGAATCCGGTTTCGTCCCACTCGAAGTGAAGCACGCCATTACCGGCGGCCCCGGTGATTCTTATCACGTACCGCTCCAGCGATTCGACCAGCCGGTCCCGCCGGAGAGCGAGCCGGAAGCGATCCTGGGCCCTGTCGTGCTGCGTTCCCCACTGTCCGGTCTGGGTATTGAGCAGCAGCGTGTCGCCTCCCGATCGCGGAATGATCCAGACCGAATACCGTCCCGCAGGGATCCGCTGCCCCTCGACGACCAGGTCCTTGTCCACCGTGAGCTGCGTCGCCGCGTCCGCACCGGCACGCCACACATGGCCCAGCGGGACGACATTGCCGAAGATCAGGCGTCCGCGTCGCGCCGGCCGGCTGTAGTCGACTTCGATCCTCGCCCCGTCGACGGTGGCGCGTGCGGTGTCACGCGGCGAGAGCACGCCGAGTCCGTTCCCGGCGGCGTCACGCGCGGCGAACTGTCCCGCCAGCCTGATGGGATCATCGGTGCCCTCGATGCCCGCCTCGGTCTTGAAGGTGGTCTCGAGACTGTTGGTGCCGAGCATGTGACCGGCGGGGTCGAGGCTGAAGCGCAGAGTCCCGACGCCTCGCCACGAAATCGTCGCCGAATCCCGGCCTGACCGCACCACCATGGCGTTGGCGATCCCCGGCGCGCCGATGATGTAGAAGGCCATGGGCACCGAATCCCCGCCCCGGCCTACCACCGCGCGCATCGCCTGGTCGTAGAAGCCATACGACCAGAACGGATGCATGAGCGGCACGGTCCCCCGGGGCGCCGCAACGACGCGACGGGAGACCGAGTCGCCGCGAATCATCTCCAACGTCAACGAATCGGCGCCGAACCGCACGATGTTTTGTCGCGCGACCGGGAGAGCGTTCCCATCGTTCAACCGCTGTTCGACACTCGCCTGGATGATCCTTCCGGCCCCATCGAGCTCGGCCCAGTACATCAGGACACCGGTCCGCGGAGTCCGCGTCACCAGGATGCCCTCGATCCGCGCGGGATGCCGGACTACGCGCTCGACTGCCACGGTGTCACGACCGATGCGCGAGACATACCACGATGTGTCCTGCCGGACGAGAGTCGACGGTGTTAACAGAAGGGTAAGGGCGGAAACGACATGCACCATGACGGCACTACGATTTCAGTCACTGTTGAGATTCCAACTAGTGAGGAGTGAGGAGTGAGCAGTGAGGAGTGAGCAGTGAGCGGTGAGCAGTGAGCAGTGAGCAGTGAACCTCTACTGCCTGCTAACTACTTACTCTTCACTGCTCCCTGCTCACCGCTCACTGCTCACTCCTC
>DATEOL010000295.1:0-2657 GCA_035274025.1 Gemmatimonadales bacterium
CTGTGGCTCAAGGCTCCGGTCCACGGACCTAAGGACCTAAGGACCTAAGGACCTATCCGACCTATCCGACGAGGACCCCATGTCCGCACCCAATCTCACTCGCATCGCGCAGATCGCGATCGCCGTCAACGACCTCCAGCGCGCCGTCACCTTCTATCGCGACGTCCTCGGCCTCCAGTTCCTGTTCCAGGCGCCCCCAGGATTGGCCTTCTTCAACATCGATGGTGTGCGCCTCATGCTCGGCACCGCCGAGCCCGGCACCGAGCGCGACCATCACACCTCGGTGCTCTACTACCAGGTCAGCGACATCCACGCCTCCACGGCCGCCCTCAAGGAACGCGGCGCGAAGTTCGAGAGCGAGCCGCACAAGGTCGCGAACCTGGGGAAGGTCGATTTGTGGATGTCATTCTGCCGGGACTCGGAAGGAAACCTGGTGGGGATTCTGAGCGAGGTGCCGGTCTGAAAACAACAATTTCAGATCGCAGATTGCAGATCTCAGAAGTAGAAGTCGGCCGCATTCTGTTGGGATGTCCTTGGCCACGCACCTCTACTTCTGAGACCTGCAATCTGCGATCTGAAATTGTTGTTCACCCTGGGCGCCGCGTGTGCCAGTTGGTCATCCTCTGATACCAGGCCCCGAGCGATAGCAGGATGTCCTCCCGGTTCAGCGGAGCAATGAGCTGAAGCCCCACCGGCAGTCCACCTGCGGTGAACCCGCAGGGAATTGTGAGCGCCGGGATCCCCGCCATGTTGGCCGGTGCGGTCAGGCGGGTGAAGGCGTCGAGCGTGTTCGCGGCCTCTCCGTTGATCGTGACGTTCGACGGCTCCGCAATGGCCGGCGGGGTCGCGGCGAGCACCGGCGCGAGCACGCAGTCGACGTTCTCGAACAGGGCGTGCCAGCCGGCCGTGAACATTGCGCGCGTCATCTCCGCCTTCACATAGTCCACCGCCGTCAGGTTTCGGCCCTTCTCGAGCCGGCTTCGCACCACCGGGCCGAAGCCATCCGGATTCGATTCCAGCCGCTCGACATGAAAGGCCAGCGCCTCGGCGGACGTCAGCACGCCCGAAGCCGCGTGCGCCTCCGGGAGTGACGGTACCTCGACCCGCGAGATCGACCAGCCAGCGCGGGAGAATTCCTCGACGGCCTCCATCACCGGACCGGTGATCGACCCATCGACGTTTTCGAAGAGCGCATCGGAGATAGCCAGGCGGAGGGATGGCTCCGGCGCCTGATCGACCGCCTCCATCCAGCGAGCCGCCTTCCGCTTGTGTCCGACCATCACGCCGAGCAGGAGGGCGGCGTCCTCCACCGACCTCGTCATCGGGCCGAGGTGATCGAGCGTGGCGGCGAGGGGCACGACCCCCTCGGTCTCGATGAGGCCAAAGGTGGGCTTGAGTCCGGTGATGCCACAGCACGCGGCGGGAATCCGGATGGAGCCGCGGGTGTCGCTTCCGACCGATGCGGCACCCATCCCCGCGGCCACGGCGACCGCCGACCCACCACTCGATCCTCCGGCCACGCGCGTCGGATCCCACGGATTCCGCGCCGGCCCGAAGTGCTCGTTCACCGTGGTCACGCCCATCGCGATCTCGTGCAGGTTGTTCTTGCCGAGAAAGACGGCGCCGGCGCGACGGAGCTTTTTGGCGACCGGCGCGTCGGACTTCGACGGGAGGCCCTTGCCGAAGGTCTTCGACCCCGCGGTGGTGAGCATCCCGCGGGTGAGCACCAGGTCCTTGATGGAAATGGGAACGCCGGCCAGTGCGCCTTGTCGGGCCTTGCCGGCGTCCACCACCGCTTTCGGGTTGCGGATGATGAATGCATTGAGTCCCGGCTCGAGCGCCTCGATCCGCGCGAGGTGCGCCTGTACCACTTCGGTCGCGGAGACTTCACCGGCGGTTACGGCCTGCGCGATGCGGCGCGCGCCGGACCAGATGGGGTCAAATGGAGTCATGCTGCAATGTAGTTTCTCGCGGCTCGCTTCTGGCGACTGGCTTGTCAGAAAACACCTGCCTGGGAGACTATCTCCTCATGCACGAAGGGGGTGGGGAGAGCCGTGAAGCCAGGTTCCTGCGAATGCTGGGGGAGTTCGGGCCATCCCTCGACCGGCTCGCCGCCGCCTATGAAGCGGATCCGGCCGAGCGCGACGACCTGCTCCAGGAGATCTCCTTCGCCATCTGGCGCGCCCTCCCCTCGTTCCGGGGTGAGTGCTCGGAGCGGACCTTCGTGTACCGGATCGCCCACAACCGCGGGCTGACGCACCGGGCCAGGCGGCGCCTCCGGGTCGCCGAGCCGCTCGAGAGTATCGACGTCATGCCGGATCCCGGGGCCGATCCCGAACAGGCCACGATCCGAAGCCTGACCCGCGAGCGGCTCCAGGCCGCGGTCCGCCGGCTGCCCGAGGGGGCGCGCCAGGTCGTGGTGCTGAGCCTTTCGGGACTGGGCGCCGGGGAGATCGGCGAGGTGCTCGGCATCACGGAGAACAACGCCGCCGTCCGGCTTTCGCGCGCGCGCCGCGCGCTCAAGGACCTGTTATGACCCCGACCGACGTCGAGCTGCAGCAGCTGCGGGAGGTGTGGAACGAGCCCGAGTCCGGAAGCGATGCTCGCGTCGCCGCGCTGCATCGCGCGGTGGCGGGTCAGGCGCTCCGGCTCCGGCT
>DATEOL010000296.1:0-6773 GCA_035274025.1 Gemmatimonadales bacterium
GGTACTCCGCGGGCCTTGCTGGGACTGGGCATCGTAGCTGGCGGCTTCCTGGCGTGGCTCGCATGAAGGGGGGAACCCGCGCGCTCATACGCCTGCTCGGTGTGCAGGCGTCGTGGAATTACGAGCGCATGCAGGGTACCGGCGTGGGCCACGCCGCGGAGCCGGTCCTGCGCGAGGCATTCCCGGGCGACCAGGCGCGCTATCGCGAGACGCTGGGACGCGCGTCGGCGTTCTTCAATGCGAACCCGTACCTCGCCGCCGCGGCGGTGGGCGCCGAGGCCCGCGCGGAAGTCGACGGAGTCCCCGCCGCGCAGGTCGAACGACTCCGGACCGCGCTCTGCGGACCACTGGGGTCCCTCGGCGACCGGCTCTTCTGGACCGGGCTGGTGCCCGCGCTGGCTTCCGCAGCCGTCGCGGGGGTGGCGCTCGGACTCGGCTGGTGGCCGGTGCTCGGATTCCTGGTGGTGCACAACGCGATCCGGCTCACCATCGGTCCGTGGCTGCTCGCGCTCGGATGGCAGCACGGCGTGATGGTGGGCGGCGCCATTCTCAAGTCGCCGCTTCCGCGGGCGAGCGTCCTCGCCGGACACTTCGCGGCGGTGCTGGGCGGTCTCGCGATCCCGCTGGTCGCGCGGCGATTACTCGCGGACACCGGACCGATGGACCTGGTTGGAACCGGCGCCCTCGTCGCGGGCGCGCTGGTGGTTCGCAAGGTGGCCGGACAGCGCCTCTCCGCGCTGCCCCTGACTCTGACGGCGGCACTCGCCGTCCTCCTCTGGCAGTGGGGGCGCCCGTGATCGAACGCGAGGCCCGCATCATGAACTCGCTTGGACTGCACGCCCGGCCCGCCGCGCAAATCGTGCGGCTGGCCGCCACGTTCGCCGCCCACATCGAGCTGGAGAAGGACGGGCTCGCCGTGAACGCCAAGAGCATCATGGGTGTCATGATGCTCGCGGCCGAAAGCGGCAGCACGCTCCGCATCCGTGCCGAGGGCGACGACGAGAGCCAGGCCGTCACCGCGCTCGCCGAGCTGGTGGCGTCCGGTTTCGGGGAGACATGAGCGAACAGATTCTCCACGGCATCGGGGTCTCTCCCGGCGTGGCCTACGGCCCGGCGCTGGTGGTCCAATGGCGCTTTCCGGAAGTCCCCGATCGCGCCATCGGCCCCGGCGGCGTGGAGGATGAGATCGTGAAGCTCCGCGCGGCGGTGGAGACGGTGGCCGAGAGTCTCGACCGGCTGCGGGTGCGGGTCGCGGAGCGCGCGGGAGTCGAGGAGTCGAAGATCTTCGACGCCCAGGTCCTGATGGTGCGCGATCCCGATTTCCTCGCTGCCTGTGAGCACCTGATCCGGCACAACCAGCTCGCGGCGGAGACGGCGTACGAGTTCAAGGCCCTGGAGGTGCGGGTCGCGTGGGGCAGCGCCGCCAACGTGCGGCTCCGCGAGCGGCTCGCCGACCTCACCGCGGTCCAGATCCGGATGCTCCGCGCCCTCATCGGGCATCCCGATGAGGATCTCGAGATCACCCAGCCCGACGGTCCCGTCGTGATCGTCGCGCATGAGCTCTCGCCCGGGCTCACGGTGCAGCTCGATCGCGACCGCCTGGCGGGACTCGTGAGCGAAGAAGGAACCCGCACCTCCCATGCGGCGATCCTCGCGCATTCGCTCGGGATTCCCGCGGTCATGGGCGTGCCCGGCGCGCTCGCGCGCATCAAGACCGGGACCGTCCTCCTGATCGATGGCGCGAGCGGCTCGGTCCTGCTCGACCCGAGCCCCGCGGACCTGCGCGAAGCCAGCACCCAGGTCAGTCGGCGCCGGAAGTTCGACCTGGAGCTCGAGGGCCTGACCGCCGAACCCTGTGTGACGCCGGACGGCCGCGGGATCCAGCTGCTCGCGAATGTGGACTTGCCCGAGGAGATCGAACAGGCCGTGCGTCACGGCGCCCAGGGGGTCGGGCTCGTGCGCACCGAGTTCCTCGTGACCGGACGCACGGTGCTGCCGGGGGAGCAGGAGCAGGCGGATTACTTCCGGCGAGTCGCATCCGCGTTCCCCGACCACCCCGTGACCATCCGTACCTTCGACCTCGGCGGTGACAAGTTTCCCGCCGCGTTCGAAGCGCCGGTCGAGGGGAATCCATTCCTGGGATGGCGCTCGATCCGGGTTTGCCTCGACCAGCCCGACCTCTTCCGTCCCCAGCTCCGCGCGCTGCTGCGCGCCGCGGTGCACAAGAACGTCCGGGTCATGCTGCCGCTGGTGACGCGCATCGATGAGGTCACGGGGACGCGAGATCTCGTGAGCCAGGAGGCCGCGGCGCTCGCCGCCGCCGGGATCCCCGCGGCGGAGACCCTCCAGCTCGGCGCGATGATCGAGACGCCGGCGGCGGTGGTCCTGGCGGATCGCCTCGCCGAGGTCTGTGACTTCTTCAGCGTGGGGACCAACGACCTCACTCAGTACACCTTGGCGGTCGACCGCGGGAACGCGCGCCTCGCCTCGCGCTTCACGCCCCAGGATCCCGCGGTCGTCCGTCAGCTGTCGCGGGTGCTCCTGGCGGCGGAGGAGG
This sequence comes from Gemmatimonadales bacterium, assembly GCA_035274025.1. Lineage (GTDB taxonomy): Bacteria > Gemmatimonadota > Gemmatimonadetes > Gemmatimonadales > GWC2-71-9 > SZUA-320. Next base: position 2,558 of record DATEOL010000296.1, read on the forward strand.
CGGGGATCGACTGCGGAGTCTGCGGCGAGATGGCCTCTGAGCCGCTCACCGCGGTCCTGCTCGTGGGCCTCGGCTACGCCAGCCTGAGTGTGGCGCCGCCGACGCTGCTCCTCATCAAGTGGCTGCTCCGCCGGATCCCATTCGAGGTCTGTCGCGCCGCCGCGCTGGAAGCGCTGGAGGCGCGATCGGCCGGCGAAGTCGATGCGGTGCTCAAGAAGCACGCGGCGGCGTACGTCGATATCCACCTGCTCGATCCTCACGGCCCACTCCCTGCGCGTGGAGGATAGAGCAGGGGGCACGGAGCACAGGGCACAATTAGTTTTCCCGCATGGCTGCCAACAAGCACGTCTTCACGTCGGAGTCCGTCACCGAAGGCCATCCGGACAAGGTGGCCGACCAGATCTCCGATGCGGTTCTCGATGCGATCCTGGCCGATGATCCAGCCGCGCGAGTCGCCTGCGAGACGCTGGTCACGACCGGCATGGCCGTCGTCGCCGGTGAGATCACCACGTCCACGTACGTACACATTCCGGACATCGTGCGCGAAACCGTTGCGGCGATCGGGTACACCGATGCCTCGTTCGGGTTCGATGCCCAGACCTGTGCCGTCCTGACCTCGATCGACCGTCAGTCGCCCGACATCGCGATGGGTGTGGATCGGGCCGGAGCCGGCGACCAGGGCATGATGTTCGGCTACGCCACGGACGAGACGCCGGAGCGAATGCCACTCCCGATCATGCTGGCGCACCGGCTCGCCCAGCGTCTCAGCGTGGTGCGGAAGGGGAACAACGGGACCGAGCAGGTGAAGTGGCTTCGTCCCGACGGGAAGTCGCAGGTGTCCGTGGAATACAGCGACGATGCTCCGACCCGGGTCGAGACCGTCGTGGTGTCGACCCAGCACGCCGAATCGCTCAACGGCCGCCTGCTCGGCAAGAAGGCCATCGAGGAGGCCGTGATCGAGCACGTGATCAAGCCGGTCCTCGAGAGCGCCGGCTTCGAGTCGCGCAAGGTCAGGTTCCTGATCAATCCGACCGGTCGCTTCGTGGTCGGCGGACCGCATGGCGATGCGGGCCTCACCGGGCGGAAGATCATCGTCGACACCTACGGCGGGATGGCGCGGCACGGTGGCGGCGCCTTCAGCGGCAAGGATCCCTCCAAGGTCGATCGCTCCGCGGCCTACGCGGCGCGCTGGGTCGCCCGCAACATCGTTGACGCGGGACTGGCCCGGCGGTGCGAGGTCCAGTTCGCTTACGCCATCGGTGTGGCGGAACCGGTCTCCGTACTCGTCCACACCTTCGGGACCGGAAAGGTTCCGAACCCGGTGCTGGAGCGGGCGGTGCGTGCCGTGTTCGACCTGACCCCGAAGGGAATCATCAAGGCGCTCAACCTGCGCTCGCCGATCTACCGTCCCACGGCGGCGTATGGCCACTTCGGGCGCAAGGCCGCGCGTGGCAAGGTGGCAGGTGTGCCAGTGAGCCTGTTCCCCTGGGAAAAGTCCGATCGCGTCGACGCACTGAGGAAGGCCGTACGATAGCTCATGATCCGGATGTCGGTGGCCCACCTGGGCGTCGATCGCTCGACCAATTCTCCCGTGGTCGTCCTGCGGGAAGTGGGCGGTGAGCGCCAGCTGCCGATCTGGATCGGCACCAACGAGGCCAACGCCATCGCGATGGAGCTGCAGGGCATGAAGCCGGAGCGTCCCATGACCCACGACCTGCTCCGCCACCTGATCTCCGGCCTGGGTGGCGAGCTGCGCCGGGTGCACATCACCGACCTCCGCGACGACACCTATTTCGCCGAGTTGCTCATCATGCGGGGTGAGGAAGTCGTGCAGGTCGACGCTCGTCCCTCGGACTCGATCGCCCTGGCGTTGCGTTGCAATGCGCCCATTTTCACGACCGACGCACTGCTCGATCGTCCCACTACGGCGGCATCGGCGCCCGACCAGACTGCGGATCCCGACGCCCTCCGCCGCTACCTCGAGAAGCTCGATCCCCAGGATTTCGGCCGCTTCCAGCTGTAGCCTCGCGATTCTCGCCGCGGCCCTCCTCTCCGGGTCGGAGCTCACCGCACAGGCGCAGGTGGCCATCGGAGGAAAGGTCGCTCGCCGGGCCGGGACTGACACCATCGCCGCGCCGCACGCCCGTGTGGTCCTCCATGGCGTTTCCCGCCAGACCTCCGGCAAGCTCGATTCAACGGCGACCGACGAGGCCGGAGCGTTCCGCTTCCGGATCTCGCGCGATACCTCGATGGTCTACCTCCTCAGCGCAAACTGGTCGGGAATCGAGTATTTCAGCGAGCCGATTCCGGGCTCGAGCCTCGATCGGACCGCCACCCTCACGCTGCTCGTCGCGGACACCAGCAGCGCTCGCGCCGCCGAGACGGGTGGGCGCTTCATCGTGCTCGGCAGTCCGGGCGCGACGCGTGACCGCAGGGCGGTCGACCTCTTTGTCATCCGCAACCGCGGCGACCACACTATCGTGGGCGCGGGCGGAATCGGCGCGACGTGGCGCGCGCCGCTGCCGCGCGGCGTGACCGGGGCGCGGATGGGGTCGGCCGGGTCGGAGATCAGCGCGGATGCGGTGCGCTTCGCGGGGGATTCGATCGCGGTCATCGCACCGATCGCGCCGGGTGAAAAGCAGCTTCTGGTCGAGTACACGATCCCGGAGTCCATGAGCCGGCTCGAGCTCGAGGCGGTGACGCTGGATACGATCCAGATCGTCGCCGAGGAGCAGGGCGTGACCGTCGCAGGACTCGAGAAGACGGCCGACCAGGTCCTCGATGGCCGACCATTCGCCCGCTGGCACGGCCGCGGCGTATCGCTGGTCACCATTTCCTTTCCGGTTGCCGCCGCCAGGGATCGCGCGCTTATCCCCCTCGTGATCGCGGCCGCGGTGATCGCCGTGCTGGTCGGCGTCTTGGCCATGCGCTTCCGGCCCGCCAGGGTCTCGGCGCCGCCGCTCACATCGGAAGCGCTGCTCACTCGCATCGCGGCGCTGGACGCCGATCACGCCGGGCGCGCCCTCGGCGACGACGAGAAGTCGCGCTACGATCGCGAGCGAGCCGAGCTCAAGCGAGCCCTGACCGAGCTGCTCCGGCGGGAGGGCCTCCGCGGTCTTTGAGGCCGGGGATGCACAAGGTAGGTTGAGCCCCGTGTCACGATCCCTCGCCTGGCTGACCTTCACGTTCGTTGTCGCATGCGGCAGGGCGCCGGAATCGGCGGGCCCGCTGGTGCTCATCGACGACGCAGGCGACACCGTCCGGCTGGCCAGCCCGGCCACTCGCGTTGCCTCGCTGGCTCCTTCCACGACCGAGCTGCTCTTCGCGATCGGGGCCGGCTCGCTGGTGGTTGGTCGCACCAAATGGTGTGACTGGCCCGCCGAGGCGGCCAGCGTCGCGGACCTCGGGGACGGCATCAATCCGAACATCGAAGCGATTCTCGGGGTTCATCCCGACCTGGTGGTGCTCTACCTCTCCCCGGGTAACGCATCCGCCGCCGCGCGCCTTCGTGAAGCGGGAGTCCCAACCGTGCAGCTTCGCGGGGATTCCTTCGATGATCTTGCGCGAAGCGCCGAACTGCTCGGCCGCGCGGTCGACCGCTCCGACTCGGCTCGATCGGTGGTGAGCGTGCTGCAGTCGGGCCTCGCCGCGCTGGACCGGAGGAGTGACAGCAGCGGCCCGCGCGTACTCGTCCTCGCCTGGGACAATCCCCCGATGACGATCGGGCGGGGGAGCTATCTCGACGAGCTGGTTTCGCGGGCCGGCGGCCGCAACATTTTTGCCGACGTCGAGGCTCCCTCCGCGCCGGTGAGCCTCGAGGCAATTACGGCGCGCCATCCTGATGCCGTCCTCACGTCCTCGGTGAATCCCGGGTTCGTGTCGCGGCCCGAGTGGCAGGTGGTGGAGGCCGTTCGCCGCCGCCGGCTCGTGGTGCTCGAAGGATCGGAGTTTTCCCGGCCCAGTCCGCGCGCGCCTGCCGCGATCCGCCGTCTGGCCGCGGCGTTCGATTCCCTGCGCTGATGCGCTCCCGTCGGCTCGTCCTGCTTTTTCTCGCAGCGCTCGTCGCCCTTGCCTCCGGGCTGATGCTTGGTTCGGTCGCCGCGGGACCGTCCGGTGTGATCCGCGCTGTGAGCGACCCGTCATCGATCGAAGGCACGATTCTCTTCTCCCTGCGACTGCCGAGGGTGCTCCTCGCGTTCGCCGTCGGCGCGGGGCT
>DATEOL010000297.1:0-12488 GCA_035274025.1 Gemmatimonadales bacterium
AATGGCCACCTGGTTCACGGCAACCGCGTCCGCCCTGCTTCTCTTCCCGTTCGCTCTGGCCGCGATCGCGTGGAAACGATCGCGGCTCACCGCGGTTGCGCTCGTGCTGGCGACGGGACTCATAGCTTGGAGCGCCCGGGGGCTCGCGGTGCCGCTTCCATCGAATTTCGATGGAGGACCACCCGAGGGCGCGACGCTGGGCCAGCTCGAACGGGCCGCGTTCCGCGCCCTGAGGGCGGATTCCCTGCAGCGCTCCGGAATGGGATTCACCCCTGACGGAGCCCGATGGATCGCGCGTGACAGGAGTCGAGGCGCCGAGGCATTATTGGTCCTGCTTCCGTCGCGGGATATCGGGGTGATCGTGGTCTCCAACTCGGGCGAGACAACCGGGCTGCTCGAGGAAATCGTCGACTCGATCGCGCGATGAGAGTCGTCACCTACAACCTGCAATACGCAACGCGAATCGATCGCGCGCTGGAGGTCATCCGGTCGGAACCGGACCTCGCCGCCGCCGACGTGCTGTCGCTTCAGGAAGTGGATGGTCCCGCCGTGGATCGCGTGGCCGGGACGCTCGGCATGCATTCAGCCTGGTATCCTGCCGCGATCCATCGTCGGACCGGACGGCACTTTGCGCCCGCGGTACTGTCACGCTGGCCCATCGTCGGGCATCGGCTACTCGAGCTCCCGCATCGCGGACTTCACGGCCTGCTGCGCGTCGCCGTTCATGCCCGGATCGAGCGCGGACCGGGTGACATCGTCGATGTCGTCGCGGTCCACTTCGGCACCATGCGTGAGATCCTGTTCGCCCAGCAGGAGGCCCAGGCACGGGTGGTTGTCGAGTCGGTATCGGACCTCGGCGGACCCGTCGTGGTGGCCGGCGATCTCAACCGGATGGGTCTGGGTCGGGTGTTCGAAAAGGCGAGCTTCGACTGGGTGACCAGGCGGGTGGGACTGACCCATCATGTCTGGTCATTCGATCATGTATTCACTCGCGGCCTCTCTTCCGCCGACGTCCGCACCGGGTCGGTCAAGGCCTCGCTGCAAGCCAGCGATCACCGGGCGGTCTGGGCAGTTCTCGGTCGGTCGTAAGGACCGCGCGCGAATGAATCCGCACCCCGCCTCAGTCTCCCCTCCACCTGCCCTCTCGATGCAAACGTAACTCTTTGCCGCCAAGCAACATGGCCTCGGTGGTCATGGTGGTACGTCGCTTGCGATTTTCCCGGCCATCCCCATGGCCACCTTCCGGCTCGCCCCGTCCCTCGTTCGCAGCCGCTTCGGACAACGGCTCGTCGCGCTGTTCGTCCTGTGCAGCTTGCTGCCGACACTGGCCCTCGGGGTGCTCTCATTCGGGACGGTGAGCCGACAGCTCCGCAACGCAAGTCAGGAGGCGCTGGAGCACGCCACGAAGCTCGTCGGGAAGGCGATAACCGAACGCCTTCAATTCCTCACCCAGGACCTGGCCCGGATTGGGCCAGGGGTGGCCCCTTGCCCTTCGCCCCGGGCGGCGGAGTCGAGCGCGGCCTGCGATGGATCGCTGGACTATGGCGTCTCGGCCCTCGCACTGCTTCGCCGGAATGGGGAATCCATCGTGGTGTTCGGTGTGTTCGAGCCGCCCAAGCTCACCGCCGAGCAGCGTGTGGTGGTCGAATCGGGCACCGCCATCGCGCTGGATGGGTTCGCGGGCGAACGACCCGTTGTCTACATCGTGCGCGCAATCGGCGATGCCCTGCTCGCCGCCCAGGTCGATCCGGCCTACCTCTGGGGATCGCCCGACGAGGGCGCGCTCATTCCCTCGATGCGATTCCATGTCGCCAACGCATCCTCGCGAGTCATCTCGGAACGAAGTGGGACCCGCGAGATCCCCTCCCGCGCCGCGCCAAGGGGCGTCTTCGACTGGGACATCGACGGAACCGCGCACCTGGCCGCGTTTGCTCCAATCGAAGGCGCCCCGGAAATCGCCGCCCCGCCATGGACCCTGGTGGTAAGCCAGTCGCGGGCCGCGGTCGTGGCGCCCATGAGTGAATTTCGCAGCTCGTTTCCGCTAGCCCTCGCGCTTGCGCTCGGTGCGGCGCTCGTCCTCGGTGTGAGCCAGCTGCGGCGCAACCTGGCCCCTCTCGACGCGCTCTATGCCGGCACCAGGCGACTCGCCGAGGGACAGTTCGACCAGCCTGTGATCGTCACCAGCCAGGACGAGTTCGCCGACGTCGCCGCCTCATTCAATGCGATGTCCGACCGGATACGGCGACAGTTCGCGGCGCTCGCGACCGCCGCCGAGATCGACCGGACCGTGCTCTCGTCGGTCGACACCCGCTGGATTGTCCGCACGGTGCTCGAGCGGATGCGCGACATCTGTCCCTGTGATGAGGTCGGTGTCACGCTCCACGATGTTGCCGGCGGCGACGAAGTGAGCACCTGGGTCTCGGATCCTGAATCGATTTCCCGGATGGCCTCTTCATCCGGTCTCCTGAGCTGGGCCGAACAGAAGCGGCTCGCCGAAGGCCCCGACGCGATCGAGCTCGAAGCCGCTGACGCACCGCCGTGGCTGGAGGCGCTCACGCTGCGCGGCGCGCGGACGCTGGTGACGCTCCCGCTCCGATGCCAGGGGCGGCTGCTCGGTTCCATCACCCTCGGAAGCACCGCCGGGCAGCCATGGAACGAGGAAGACCTTTCGCGCGCGGAACACGTCGCTGGTCAGATCGCTCTCGCCCTCACCAACGCGCGCATGGTCGAGCAGATCCGCCTGCTCGCCTTCCACGACACCCTGACCGGGTTGCCCAACCGGGTCACCTTCCGTCGCCGGCTCGATGAGGAGCTGGACCGAAGCCGGAAAGACGGGTCACACGTCGCGATCTGCCTGCTCGACCTCGACCACTTCAACCGCTTCAACGACACCCTGGGCCACAAATTCGGCGACCGCCTGGTGCAGGAGGTCGCGCAACGGCTCAAGGCCTGCTGCCAGGCCGCTACCCCCGTCGCCGAAGTCGCGCGGCTCGGCGGCGATGAATTCGTCGTGCTGGCGCCGGGCGTCGCCAATCCGGCCGTCGCCGCGAATCTCGCGGCATCGATCCTGGAGTCGTTCGCGCAACCGATGACGCTCGATGCCCACGAGGTCGTGGTCTCGGCGAGCCTCGGCATCGCGGTCCATCCGATGGACGGCGTCGACAGCGAGTCGCTGCTCAAGCACTCCGACATCGCGATGTACCAGGCCAAGCTCAAGGGCAGGAACCGGTATGAGCAGTACGCCGATTCGATGAGCACCACCGGTGCCCGCCGCCTGACCCTGGAGAACCACTTGAGGAAGGCGCTCGAGGCCGGCCAGTTTGCCATGAACTATCAGCCGATCGCGGAGCTTTCGACCGGGCGGATCACCAGCGCCGAAGCGCTGATCCGCTGGCATCACCCCGAATGGGGCCTGGTACCGCCGGCGGAGTTCATCCCGGTCTGCGAGGAGAGCGGGCTCATCAACGCGGTGGGCGACTGGACGCTTCGCACCGTCTGCGAGCAGCAGAAGCAGTGGGAGCGCGAGGGCGTCCCGATCGTGCCGGTCGCCATCAACCTCTCGGGCAAGCAGCTGGGTGGTGACGCCATCGTCGGGAGCGTGCGGCTCGCGCTGGAGAAGTCCCAGCTCGAGGCTCGTCACCTCATCATCGAGCTGACCGAGACGATCCTCATGCAAAGCGATGGCGGCGCAGCCTCGGTGCTCCATTCGCTTGCCGCGCTCGGCCTCGGCCTCGCGATCGATGACTTCGGCACCGGATATTCCTCGCTCTCCTACCTCAAGCATTTCCCGGTGCACACGCTCAAGATCGACCGGTCGTTCATCCGTGACGTAACCACCGACTCCGACAATGCGGCGATCACCTCCGCCATCATCGCCATGGGCGGCGCCCTCAATCTTCGGGTGATTGCGGAGGGGGTGGAGACCATCGAGCAGGTTGAGTTCCTGCGCAAAGTCGGCTGCGACCGGGTCCAGGGATACCTCCTGGGCCACCCTGTGGAGGCGGGAGCCTACGTCCAGTGGCTCACCGGTGGCGGTGTCATCCGCGCCCTCCGGCCCGGCCGCAGGCGTCCCGCGGCATAGGCCCACCAACCCCTCAGCCACGGCACAGTGGCTGCACCTCCATCCCTCGGGCGGCTACCGCCGCCGGGTCCAGCAGGTACAATAGAAGCCCGTCAACGGAGTGCTGAGTCTGTGTCCTGAACGCAGTTACGCAGTCAGGCCGGACATTGGCCTACCGTTCGGGCATATGTAGCTTGCATCTACTTGTTGCAGCGGCCCAACAACATGCTAGTCCGTCGCACTGTCGCGCTCTTCGGCTTGATCAGCCTCGCAGCCCTCACCGGTTGCGGGGGTGGAAGCGTTGACGCCGGTGACGTTCTGGTCGTGTCCCAGATCGAGATCACCCCGCCCGACCTGTCCCTCGTCTCGGGCTCCTCGGGGCAGCTCGAGGCCACCGCGAGGACGTCGAGCGGAATTACAGTCCCGAACCGCTCGGTCTCCTGGTCGAGTGATGACCCGGGCATCGCCAGCGTATCCACGTCCGGGCTGGTAACCGCAGTCGCCGCCGGAGAGACTCAGATCGTCGCGACCGTCGACGGCGTGCACGCTGGTATCGCGGTTACGGTCACACCCAAGCCTGTTGCCAGCGTCTCGATCGTGCCCAGCCAGTCCGCGCTGCTGGTGGGTGAGACCGTTGATCTCATCGCCACTCCGCGGGACGACAATTCGCAGCCGCTCACCGGACGCGCCGTCAGCTTCAGCAGTGACAATCCGCTCATCGCGACCGTTTCGGGTGACGGACATGTCGTGGCAGTAGCGCCCGGTCTCACGGTCGTTCGCGCCACCATCGAGGGCAAGGTCGGCACGGCCAACATCGCGGTGAGCGCCCGACCCGCCACGCAACTCGACTTCCAGAACGAACCCGTGACCGGCTCCGCCGGCACGCCACTCCCGGCCGTTCGGATCGAAGTCCAGAACGACCAGGGTGGCAACGTGACGGAAGGCAACGTGCCGGTGACGATCTCACTGGGCGACAATCCGACCGGAGCGGTGCTGGGCGGCACAACCACGGTCGGCACCATCAACGGCGTCGCGATCTTCAACAACCTGACCGTCAACCACGTCGGTATCGGATACACCTTGGTCGCGTCATCGGGAGCCCTCACGCCGGCGGAAAGCGCGCCGTTCGCGATCGTGGCCGGGGAGGCCGCGGCCCTGAGCATCACGACGCAACCCTCGGCGACCAGCAAGAGCGGAACACTGCTCCAGCAGCAGCCGGTCATTCAGGTCCGCGATGCGGGCGGCAACGCAGTTGCAAAGAGCGGCGTCCAGGTGACCGCCGTCCTCGACGGCGCCGGGGCCGCGCTGGGTGGTGTGCGAACGGTGTCCACCAATGCTGAAGGCGTGGCGACCTTCACCAACCTCGCGCTGACGGGACCCGCAGGCACCTACAGGCTGCTGTTCGCGGCGCCGAGCCTCACCTCGGTGTCCTCGACCGGGATAACCATCGAGTCGGGTCCTCCGGCGACGATCGCGATCGTGCAGCAGCCCGGGGCAACGGCGCGGGCGGGCGTCGTCCTCTCGCCTCAGCCCGTCGTGGAGATCCGTGACGCCGAGGGCAACCCGGTGGCACAGTCGAACGTCGCCGTCAGTGTGGCGATCCAGAGTGGGGGCGGGACGCTGAGCGGAACGGTCACGGCACTCTCCGACGCCAGCGGTCACGCATCGTTCACGAATCTTTCCATCGGCGGCTCCGCGGGAGTGCGCACCCTCCGGTTCGCCACGGCATCACTGGGACAGGCCATCTCGGAGGGTATCGCGGTCGGCGCCGGGCCGGCCAGTGCACTCGCGATCACAACGCCCCCGCCGTCGCGAAGCTCGAGTGGCTCGGTCCTGAGCCCAGCGACCGTGGTACGACTGGTTGACGCCTTCGGGAATGCGGTGGATCCGAATCCCGAGATCACGATCACTGCCACGCTGACCTCCGGGCCGGGGACGCTGACCGGCACGACGTCGGTGCAGACGATCAACGGCAGTGCGGCATTTGGCGACCTGGTCCTCACGGGGCCCTCCGGTGATTACACCATCACGTTCGGGGCGACGGGATTCACCAGCGTATCGGCAACCACCACGGTCGCCCCCGCGGCGGATCGGCTGCTGCTCAGCACGGCTCCGGCAGCCAATGGCTCGAGCGGTGCCGCGCTCGCGACCCAGCCCAGGGTGCAGCTTGCGAACGCGAACGGCCCGGTCGCCGGTGCGGGAGTTCAGGTCACCGCGGTCATCGCGAGCGGACCCGACGGCGCTACGCTCAGCGGCGCGAGCGCCACGACCGACGCCAACGGACTCGCGACGTTCTCGGGTCTCGCCATCAACGGCCTGGTGGGGAACTATACGCTGCGCTTCGAATCGAGCTCGCTGACGCCGGTGACGAGCGGGTCGATCGCCATCGGTCCCGGAGCGCCGGCGGTCGTGACCCTGCCCACCCAGCCACCCCAGACGGCCGAGAACGGCAAGAAATTCTCCAATAGCGTCGTGGTGCGGGTTCAGGACGCGGCGGGGAACAACATCTCCAACGTCGCGGTGAGCGTCAGCGTCGCGAGCGGTGCCGGGACCGTGAGCGGCACGACCACTCAAACCACCGGGTCGAATGGTCGCGCCACGTTCGACGATCTTGTGCTCGCCGGTCTGGTGGGTGATTACACGTTGAGTTTCATCGCCACGGGCGGCGCATCGGTGGTGTCGCGTTCCATTGCCTTGACCGCCGGTCCCCCCAGCGCTCTGGCAATCCAGGTTCAGCCCGCCGCGAGTGCGACGAGCGGGATCAACTTTGACCCGCAGCCGAAGATCGAGCTCCGGGATGCAGGCGGCAATCTGGTCAGCAAGAAGGACGTCCGCATCTTCGCCATCCTCGAGACGGTGACCGGCGTCGGCACACTCCTGGGCACCGCGTCGATCGAGACCGGCAACGACGGCGTCGCCAGCTTCAGCGGCCTGCGGATTGTCGGGACCGGAACCTTCCGGATTCGGTTCATCAGCAGTGGCCTGACCAGTGTCACATCGGTCGTCATCACTGTCTCACTTCTCTAAAACCGGAGGCAGGAACATGAACGGCCCTCAGGGCCTATTCCATAGTGGACAGGAGCCGTCGGGGATGCGGCATAGGCACCATGATGTCAGCACGATTTACCGGGATCATTCTCGCGCTGCCCGTTCTCGGCGCGCTTGGGTGCGGGAGTGACAGCACCACCGCAGGTGAAGTCCTCGTCGTAGCTTCTCTGGAGATTTCCCCGCCGGACCTCACACTGGTCGCGGGTTCCACCGGACAGCTGAATGCAGTCCCGAAGACTTCGAGCGGGATCACCGTCCCCAACCGTCAGGTGACCTGGTCGTCCGACGATGCCGGGATCGCGACGGTCTCCAGCGAGGGCGTGGTCACCGGCATCTCCCCCGGTGGCACGCGGGTCAACGCGCGGGTCGACGGCGTGAGCGCAAGCATCGCGGTCGACGTTTCGCCCAAGGCCGTGGCGACCGTGACCGTGACGCCCGCGCAAGTCTCCCTCATGGTGGGTGAAACCGGGGACCTGACCGTGATCGCGAGGTCGGAGGATGACGAGACGCTCACGGGACGCCCGGTCACCTTTGCGAGTGACAACCCGGAGATCGCGACCGTCTCGGATGCGGGCCGCGTGACGGCGATCTCGGCCGGCCTGACGGTGATTACCGCGACGGTCGAGGGAAAGAGCGGAACCGCCAACGTCTCGGTGGACGCCCTGCCCGCGAGCCAGCTCGATTTCCAGAATCAGCCCGGCACCGGTGCGGCAGGCTCACCCATCCCCCCGGTTCGAGTCGAGGTGCAGAACAGCCAGGGCGGCACGGTGAGCGAGGGGACCATGTCCATCACCCTCGCGCTGGCCGACAACCCGACCGGGGCCACGTTGAGCGGCACGTTGACCGTGGTTGCGAGCAACGGGGTAGCAACCTTCAGCAATCTTCGGATCAACGAGGCCGGCAGCGGCTATACCCTGCGCGCCACCGCGGGAACGCTGACACCCGCCGAGAGCTCGCCGTTTGCGATCGTGGCGGGGAGCGCGTCCAGGCTCGCCATCGCGACCCAGCCTTCACCCAAGGCGACCAGCGGGGCCGCGTTCGCGGTGCAGCCGCAGATCCAGATCCGGGATGCGGAGGGCAATCCGGTCGAGGCCGCGGGGGTTGATGTGACGGCGGTCCTGCAGGGAAGCGGCGCCACGCTTCGGGGCGACCTTACCGTGGCCACGAATTCCGCCGGTCTCGCGATGTACACCGACCTTGCGATCTCGGGCGAGACCGGGACCTACACCCTGCTCTTCGCGGCCCCCGGGCTCACGTCGGTGGCCTCCGACGGCATCGCGCTCACCGGCGGAGCTCCGACCGCGCTGGTCCTCCTCCAGCAGCCCTCGCCGACGGCGGTAGCCGGTGAGGAGCTTGGCCGCCCACCCATCGTGCAGCTGGTGGACGTCGAGGGCAATCCAGTCGGCCGCTCGGGTGTCACGGTGACTGCCGCGATCCAGTCCGGTGCAGGCACGCTCGGCGGCACCCTCACGGTACCTACCGACGGCGGGGGCCGCGCTGCCTTCGGAAACCTGATACTCACTGGTCCACCCGGTGACTACACCCTGGGCTTCACGGCGACGGGGCTCGCGGGCGTCACCTCTATGGCGATCGCGCTCACGGCGGCTCCGCCGACTGACCTCAGCATCACGACGCAGCCTTCGACAACCGCGGTGAGCGGCCAGGTACTGGCCACCCAGCCGGTACTCGCTCTCAGGAATTCGACCGGCGGCCCGGTGACCGGCAGTACGATCACGGCCACGATCAACTCGGGGCCGTCCGGGTCCACGCTCGCGAATGCCACGGCGGTGACCAACGCGAGTGGTGTCGCAACATTCTCCGGGCTCGCGATTACGGGAGACCCGGGTGACTACACCCTCAAGTTTGCGACCGGCCCGCTCTCCGCTGTCTCCGGCACCATCACCATCAGCCCGCCGTCGCCCCAGGCGACTCAGCTCCTCATTGCGACAGCGCCTTCGACCACCACGACCAGCGGGGCCGCACTGGGGACCCAGCCCGCCATCCAGATCGCTGACGCCGGCGGTGCCGCGGTATCCCAGGCCGGCACCACCATCACCGCCGTGATCGCTTCAGGTCCATCGGGCGCCTCACTCGCGAATGCGACCGCAGCTACCAATGCGTCGGGGCGCGCCACCTTCAATGGACTCGCGATTTCGGGAGACCTGGGGACATACACCATCCGGTTCGAGTCCGGCTCGCTCGATCCCGCGACCTCGGCCGGAATCGTCCTGGGCGCCGGCGAGGCATCGGCCCTGGCGATCATCACCCAGCCTCCACAGACGACCGTGAACGGCGCGGTGCTGTCCAGCAGCGTGGTGCAGGTGCGGGACGCCGCGGGGAATGGCCTCGCCGGCGTCGTCGTCACGGCCTCGCGCGCGAGTGGATCGGGCGAACTCAAGGGCACGCTCAGTCGCACGACGGCATCCAATGGTCGCGCAACGTTCGACGACCTTTCTCTCACCGGGTTGGTGGGATCGTATACGATCCGCTACGCGACACCCCGTGGCATCGGCGCACAGTCACGGGCCATCACCCTGACCCCCGGTGCCGACGTGGCGCTGGCCGTCATCACCCAACCGCCCGCAAAGGCAAAAGACGACAAGAACATCAATCCTGATCCACAAATCGAGCTGCGGGATCAGAGCGGGAACACCGTCACCCGGAGTGGCGTAGCGATCACGGCAGCGCTCGAAGTGGTCTCGGGTAATGGGAAGCTCAATGGAACCCGGGAACGCATGACCAGCACAGGTGTCGCGACCTTCAATGACCTCAGAATAAAGGGGAAAGGCACCTACCGATTCCTATTCAGCGCCCCAGGTCACGGCAGCGTGACCTCGGCACAGATCCAGATCGACTAGTGTTCGTGATGTTCCTCCGAGGCCGTCGAGTCCATCGCGACCGCGGCCTCGGGGGGAGTCGACAGGTGCTCCACCACGATCATCCACTTGCCAGCGATGTTCCGGAACACGGCGGTCCACGCGCCGCGGATCGTGTGGGGCCGGCCGGTCGGCGCGATGTGAGGGATCGACCAGGTCGCCGTCAGGACCGCCGCGTCGGGAGCGAGCCGCTCCACGTCGACTTTTTCCCAGACCCACCTCGGTCCCTGCATGTTCTTGCCCGCCGTCTCCCAGAAGGTGCGGATCCCCGCCCGGAGGGAGTCGCCCGAATCGGTGAAGGTGCCGCCACTGGCCGACACGACCTTGCCGGTGTCCGGGTAGAGGGCGTTCATCCGCTCCGGGACCCCCGGGCGGGTGAAATCGTATGCCTCCTCGATCCGGGTCTTGAGCGTGTCGGCGAGCGCCGCATCGGACCCGGGTGTCGAGGATTGGGAGACTGAGCAGGCCGACCAGAAGGCGACCGCGGATACCAGGACCCGGCTCGAAGTGTGTGTCATCATGGCTTCAGCGTCTCACTGTGGAGACGCACGTTGTACCTCTCGGGAGACAGCAACTGTGCCCGAACGCCGTCAATCGCGCTAGAATACTGAAGGTTGGGTATGGCCCGGCATATGCCATGAGCAGCCGAGGCTGGTTCCATTCCGCAGGGGGCAGGCAATGTCGGCACGAATCCAGAACCTCACAGTCGTCATGGTCGGCGCACTCGCGGTGGCATGTTCCAAGCCACCCGCCGAGAGCACCACGAACTCGACCCTCACCACACCGGCTCCGGCCGCCGGGCAGCCGCTCGTCTCGGCGATCGAGACCAGCGAGCACTCGGAGCTCAAGCTGGTCCGGCCGGCGGAAAAGAAGCCACTCCAACCGGTCGCGGTGAAGGGCAAGGGTGACGTACCGGGAGCGTCGGCCGGCAAGGTCCCGACCCCGACGCTGGACCTGGGTGAGGTGACGCCGAGTGTCTCCAAGGCAAGCGAGGCCCCCTCGACGGACGTCCCCGTGCATATGGCGATGGCGCCCGCGTCCGAGGTTCCCATGGCGAGTGGCTCGGGCGGCGGCGGCGTGGGCCAAGAGCCGGCGCTCTTCCCGGAGCGCGGCATGGGTGGGCCGGGCACGATCATCATCCGCGGTGGCATGGGCGGCATCGATGACGATTGCAAGCGCCACCCGAACGGCATGACCACCCCGGGCTACCCGGGCGGTGGAATCGCGATCAACAACCGGATGCCGACCCTCGGGTCTGGTCCGGTGATGGCGAACAATCCGTCGCGTCGGCCATTCCAGCCGGGGCGCATGGGCGGGACTGGCGGGATTGGAGTGGGACGGCGGGGAATCCGTTAACAGCCATTTCAGATTCCAGATTTCAGATTTCAGATCTCAGATGTAAAGGGGGGAGCCAGGCAGGCTCCCCTTTTTCAATGTGAGACTACTTCTACTTCTGAGATCTGAAATCTGAAATCTGCCATTGCTGTTTTTCTCAGCGATGGTGCCCGTCGAAATCCGGGAAGAACTTCAACACTCCGCCAATCTCACGCAGCGCGCCGCCCATCCTGAAGTTGAGCTCGATCGTGGTGTCCTCGCCGTCGGTGACTGTGAAGGGCGCCACGCGAACGATCGAGGTCCAGCCGCCGCCCGGAGGCGTCAGGGCCAGCGCACCGCCGTCGACGAACGTCAGGTCGAGTTTCGTCATGACCACCACGAGCTGGTCGTAGTCACCCGCGGGCAGCGTGCCGGCGGGAAGCGTGGTGTTCTCGCCGCCGAGCAGGGCCTTGAGGTCGATGGTCTGGGGCAGGTCCATGTCGAGGTCGATGAGCTGACCGTCGGTATTGCGCGCGAGCAGGCTCGCGATGGTCACGTTCGCGGTCTCCAGCCGTTCGAGGAAACGATCACCGCGATGCTCCCCGCCCTTGTCGTCGTCATCGTCGTCGCCGCTGGTCGAGAGCGACGGAGCGAGCGAGGACTGGTCCGAGGCGCTCATGACGACGCGGACATTGCCATCCTCCCCCGAGCCGGTGAACACGGAGCACGCCGAGGTGTAGAGCAGGACCGTGAGTGCCAGGAGCAGCTGCACCGGTCGCCGAATGGTCACAGGAATCTCCGGTGTGGACAGTCGGCTGGAGAGTAGGCGGGGAGGGACAGTGCGTCAGCCGCACGAGGATGCGAGAGGAGCCGCCAACAAGCGATTAACGATCAGCGATCTGGCGAACGGAATCGCCAGATCACCAGATCGCCAGATCGTTGATGGGAATGGGCCTGGGTAGAGTTGAACTACCGACCTCACGCTTATCAGGCGTGCGCTCTAACCACCTGAGCTACAGGCCCCGGGGGAAGCGCAGATTAAGGCCGAAACGGCCCGAATTCAAGGTCAAACCGGTTCCCGGGAGTGGGCAGTTTCAGTTGTTACACCGAGTGGTGCGGGTGCGCCCGTGAAAAAGCCATCCGCGTAAGTGGCTCGCGTGGCCAGACGGTCTCGCCAAGCGACACTGACT
>DATEOL010000298.1:0-3021 GCA_035274025.1 Gemmatimonadales bacterium
TTGTGCCTAAGGCCTTCGACCGTTCCGTCGTTCAGATTGAGGTGGGTGACCTCGAGATCCGGTGCGCCAGGCACCCCGGAATCGCTGCCTTCTACGGCAAAACCATGATTCTGCGAGGTGATCAGCACCTTTCCGGTTGGAAGATCCTTCACCGGATGATTGCCTCCGCGGTGCCCGTACGGAAGCTTGATGGTGCGCCCACCGTACGCGATACCAAGGAGTTGGTGCCCGAGGCAGATCCCGAATGTCGGCAAGCCGGAGTCGGCCAGGGACCGGATTTCGGGAATGACATACTCGACCGCGGCAGGGTCACCGGGTCCGTTGGAGAGGAACAGGCCATCGGGCTTGAGCGCCCTGATCTCGTCAGCGGTTGCCCGAGAAGGAACGACAGTGACGCGACAGCCTGTCTCAACCAGCATATGGACGATGTTGCGCTTCATCCCGAAGTCCCAGGCCACGACGTGGGGTCCGTTGGCCCCTTCGCTGTAGGGGACGGTGACTCCGGCCAGGGACGCCAGGTCGAGGCCTTCCATCCGCGGTGAAGCCTTGAGCTGCTCGATCACAGCGGCGCTCGGCTCGGTCCCGGCCGTGATCACTCCGCGCATCGCGCCACGCTCACGGATGTGGCGGGTGAGGCGACGCGTGTCCACGCCTTCGATGACGGGGATGCCGTGACGCTGCAGCCAATCGCCCAGGGATGCCGTGGCGCGCCAGTTGGAGTGCTGGCGAGAGAGCTCACGGACGACGACCCCGGAGATCTGGGGCGAGTCGGACTCCAGATCTTCCTCGTTGATCCCGTAGTTCCCGATCATCGGGGCGGTCATCACGACGATCTGGCCGAGGTAGCTCGGGTCCGTGAACGTTTCCTGGTACCCGGTCATGTTGGTGGTGAAGACCACTTCACCAAACGCCGGACTCACGGGAAGGGGCGTTGTTCCCCCGAACCAGGTTCCGTCCTCGAGCAGAACGAATGCGGGGTGGCCGCTCACGCCGCCACCCCGTTCATCTTCACGTTCATGGAGTCTTTTTGGGCGACGCCGGAGGGGGCGCCGGTTGTGGTGCGGGCGCGGGCTGCTGCGCCGTTGGAGGCGCCGTGTTGAGCGGGGCAGTCGGCGTCGGCGCCGTCTGCTGCCGTAACTGCCGCTGCACGTCGGTGAGCCCCGCGGTCCGGTTGCTCGACACCAGCGAGAGCAGGAGCGAGAGCAGCATCAGTCCGCCGCCGAACACCCAGCTCAGCTGGTGGAGCAGCGTAGTGGCCTGACGCCCACCCAGAACCTTTTCGGGAGCGCCCCCGCCGAGGCTGGCCAGTCCACCGCCCTGCCCGGCCTGGAGCAGGACGACGACCGCGAGCAGCAGGCCATCGACGATGAGGAGCGTAAGAAGGAAGTAGTACATCAGTCCGTCACGGTCGCGAGTCATCGAGTCGCGAGAGCGTGATTGCCTCGCAAACTCAGCCCACAAATATACTTAGCTCCTCGGCCCGGAGTCAACTTTCGCCTGGGTTCCCAGGTTGACCACCTCGGACCATCCAGCGGCATCCAGACTGGCTCCCCCGACCAGGGCTCCATCGATTTCCGGCCTCGAGAGCAGGGCCGCCACGTTCCCCTTGTTGACCGATCCGCCGTAAAGGATGGGGACCGCCTTCGTGCCCAGTGCCTCGCGAATCGCCGAGTGCACCTCGGCGGCGTCCTCCGGGGTCGCGTTCTTTCCGGTCCCGATGGCCCAGACCGGTTCATACGCGATCACCAGGCGCGATAGCTCGTCCCTGGAGAGACCGTTTAGCGCCGCATCGAGCTGGCGCAGGACCACCGCGGTCGTCTGTCCCGCTTCCCGCTCCTCGAGTTTTTCGCCGACACAGAGAAACGGGATCAACCCGCCCTCGAAGAGGGCGCGGACCTTCCACCGGGTGTCCTCGTCCGACTCGCCGAAGACGTGTCTACGCTCGGAATGCCCCACGAGCGCGCAGACACCTCCTGCGTTCCGGGCAAGCTGCACCGATGTGGCGCCGGTGAAAGCTCCCTTCGGTTCCCAGTGAACGTCCTGCGCACCCACGATCACATCGCTCCGGCCCGCGAACGCGCCGGCGGCTGCCTCGATCGACACGGCGCTCGGAAAGAAGGCCAGTGTCCGACCTTGCTGTTCCGCCACCGCGGGCAGGAACGTCTTTGCGAAGGCGCGAGCCTCCGCGGGCCCGATGTGCATCTTCCAATTGGCGGCGAAGATCATGGCCTACATCTCGTCGAGGGCGACGACACCAGGAAGGGGCTTCCCCTCGAGGAACTCGAGCGAGGCTCCACCACCGGTACTCACGTGGGTCATCTTGTCGGCGACCCCCGCTTCAGCGACCGCCGCCGCGGAATCACCTCCGCCTACGACCGTAACCGCTCCGCGCGACGCCGCTTCCGACATCGCTTCCGCCACGCGCCGCGTTCCGCGGTCGAACGGCGGCGTCTCGAAGACACCCATGGGCCCGTTCCACACGACAGTCCGGGCCGCGGTGAGGATCGCCGCAAAGGCCTCACCCGACGGCGCATCGATATCGTAAACAGCCCATCCCGCCGGAATGGCATCCCGCTTCACCGACTTCGTCGGCGCGGTTCCACTCAGCTCCTGCGCGACGATCGCGCCGTCCGGAAGCACGATCTTCTTCCCCGGGCGCGCGAGGAGGTCGCGCGCCATGTCGACCCGCTCGGCTTCGACCAGGGAGTTGCCGGTCTCGAGCCCCATCGCCTTGAAGAACGTGCAGGCCATCGCCCCGCCGATGAGGATCGTGTCGACCTTGGGGAGCAGCGCCTCGATGAGATCGATCTTTCCCGAGATCTTGGCGCCGCCGAGGATCGCGACGAACGGCCGCTTCGGCTCGGCGAGCGCGCGGCCGAGGTACTCGAGCTCCTTCTCCATCAGCAACCCCGCGACCGCCGGGTGGAGATGGCGCGCGACACCCTCGGTCGACGCGTGCGCGCGGTGCGCCGAGCCGAAGGCGTCGTTCACGTAGAAGTCGCCGAGGCGCGCGAACGATCG
>DATEOL010000299.1:0-4784 GCA_035274025.1 Gemmatimonadales bacterium
AGGTGCCATCAGGCCGCCGGTCCGCCCGTCCGCCCGTCAGCCCGTCCTTCCAGGCCCGTACAGGACTCTGCCCGGCCGGGCGCCGGTATGCTTTCCGTGATCGACGACGATGACGCCATTCACCAGCACGTAGTCGATCCCCTCCGGGAACGCCACCGGATTCTCGTACGTCGACACATCCTTGATCGTGTCGTAATCGAAAATCACCACGTCGGCCCAGAACCCTTCCCGCAGGAAGCCCCGCTCGGCGAGCCGCATCCGGGTCGCCGGCCAGCCGCTCATCTTGCGGATCGCGTTCTCCAGCGTGACCGCCTTGTCCTCCCGGACGTATTTCGCGATCACCCGCGGGAACGTCCCGTAGCTCCGCGGGTGGGGCAGGCCGAGCCCGTCGGGCTTGCCCGCGACGAGCGCCGCGCCGGCGTCGCTGCCGATGCTGGTCCACGGGAAGTTGAGCGCGGTGCGGATGTCCGGCTCGCTCATCATGTGGTAGATCGCCATCACCCGACCCTTGCCCTGGAGGACCAGGTCCCACGCCACATCGCGCGGATCCTTGCCCATCTCCTTCGCGATCGTGGCGATCGACTTGTTCTGCCACTTCGCGTTGTCGGGATTCTGCGCGTTCACCATCACCACCCCTTCCCAGCCTCCCGCCGCCTCGATGATGTTCCACCATCCCGGCGAACCGGTCTCCACTTCCTTCTTGAGCCGCTCGCGCGTCGCCGGATCGGTCAACCGCAGCCGGAGCGAATCGACGCCGCCCGCGAACGCCCACGAGGGAATCGTCGCCTCGAGCCCGGTGCCACCCGCGGTGTACGGATAGAGATCGGCGGCCACGTCCACCCCGCGGGCGCGCGCCGCATCCACCAGCGTCCCGACTTCGCCCATCAGGGTCCCCCATCCGGGCTGGTACGCGGCCTTCAGGTGATAGACCTCGACCGGCGTACCACCTTCCTCGCCGATCCTGATCGCCTCGGCGACCGACTGCACCAGCTCCTTGCCTTCGCCCCGGATGTGGCTGGCATAGAACCCGCCGTACTTCGACGCGACCTTGGCCAGCTCGATGAGCTCGGCCGTGCGATGGAAACTGCTGGGCGGATAGATCAGCGCCGTCGTGATGCCAAAGGCCCCCACGCGCATTGCGCTGTCGACCATCGCCTTCATCCGCTCGAGCTCGGCGGGCGTCGGCTCCCGGTCCTGCATGCCAAGCACCGCGCGGCGCGCGTCGGTTGCGCTGTAATAGTCGCCGAAATTGAGACTGATCCCGCCCTTCTCGAGCCCGGCGTACCACTCCGAGGCCTTGGCAAGGGGAACCGGAAAGCCGCCTTCACCGGACAATGCCGTGGTGACGCCCATCATCACCTTGTTTTCGGCGAGACCGTTGCGGGTGAGCACGCTGGCCGACTGGTCCATCATGTCGATCCACCCGGGTGACACGTAGCGACCGGTCGCGTCGATCTCCTTCGTGCCCTTGCCCGGAATGAAGCCGATCCGCGCGACTTTCCCGTCCTTGATGGCGACGTCGGCACGGATAAATGGATTGCCACCGCCATCGAACACGCGGCCGTTCCGGATCACGATGTCGTAATCCGCGCTCTGTCCACTGGCGGCGCCTGGCGCCGCCAGCAGACAGACCGCGGATAGGGCGCAGGGCGCGAGGCGCATGAGGCGGGGAAGCCGGATGGTTTTCAGCATGAGCGTTCGGTCTTTCGGTCTTTAGGTCCCTGGGTTCTTCTTAGAGCCCAGCGACACGCTTGAAGAGAAGAATCGGGATCGCGCTGTTCTGGACCGTGTGCGCGATGATCCCTGGCCAGGTGCTCTTTCGCTTCCAGCACACGAAGGCCAGCAGCGCCGTGCCGGGAATGTAGGACAGGAAGTTGGCGAGGGTGCTGTGATAGAAGGCATGGAACGCCGCCCACAGGAGTCCATTCACCAGCCACGCGTAGTGACCGAGCGCCAGCTCCTGGCGTGGCAGGATGATCCCGCGCCACCAGAGCTCTTCGCCGAAGATGTTGAAGGCGATCAGGGCGAACGTGACGTAGAGAAAGAGCAGCCAGTTCCCCGGCAGCGGGATCCCGACCCACTCCGTCGTCATCGTGCTCATCTTCGCCATGAACTCGGTGAACGCCACGGGGTGGGTGTAGAACCGGAAGATCTCGTGGCCGCCGAGGAGCATTCCTGTGAGCCGGCCGATTGCCAGGACGCCGATGACGAGGCCGGCGGTCCAGAGCCAGTCCGCGCCGTTCATCCGCTTGAGCCGCATCCGTTCGCTGAAGGCGGCCCACGTCCACGGATTCCCCTCGCGCCGGTACAGGTACAGCGCCGCCAGCAGCATCAGCGCCAGCGGTGCCAGGAACGTGAGATTGAAAATCATGAAGAGCGACAGGCCGGTGGCCATCAGGCGGGGAAGCCACCACAGGACAAACCAGCTGATGATTATGGAGGGAATGCCGAACCACAGGAAACTCTGGGCAAGGCCGATTGGTTGCATGCAGGATTGTACACAAAATCCGGACGTCTGGACAGTTGCTCCGCAGGTCCACCGCCCGCCTGCCCGTTCCGCCCGCCTGTCCGCCCTCTAGAAGTGGTACCGGATCGCGTAATAAATGACGTAGAGCCAGGAGAGGAGACCGTGCACGATCGCCCAGAACAGGGACTTGTTCGCCGACCAGCTGATCGCGATGGCGAGCGCGGATCCGAACGTGACCCCCGCGCGAGCGGCCTCCGACTTGGCGCTCATGCGTTTTCCTTCGGTCCGCCGGTGCGCGAGGTCAGCATCCGTTCCGTGAAGTCGAGCCGTTCCTGCATCTCGGCCAGCTCTCCACGGACTTGCTGCAATTCCTGGCGCAGGTCATCCACTTCGGCGAGGACCGTCGGGTCGGCCGCGTGGAGTCGCGCCTCCTCGAGCTTCACTTTCTGGATCTTGAGCACCATGCTCCCGGCGATCGCCGCGAGCGGGATCAACAGTGCGAAGACCGGGATCAAGACTGCGATGGCTTGCTTATCCACGGAGTGCCTGCTTTCTGCCAGCCTGCCAGCCTGCCCGCCTGTCCGCCTGCCCGCCTGCCCGTCACCGCAGGTAGTAGTCCACCGTCGCCACCACCCGCACCACCTTCTGCATCTGGCTCTCTTCCGACACGCCGGGCGCCTGGTCACGCGGCAGGATCACGAACACGCCCTGATTCGCCTGGCGAATGCCGCCCAGCTTGCTCTGCGCGTCGTGGGCGAACTGCTCGGCGGCCTCCCGCGCCCGCGAGGTCGCTTCCGCGATCATCGCGGGCTTGATCTCGTTGAGCTTGGTGAAGAGAAACGTGGGTCCACCGGGCCCGTACTCTTCTCCAGAGCTCAGCACCACGCCGGTTTGCACCAGCTCGCCGATTCGCTGGCTCGCCGCGAGCACCTTGGCCGGGTCGGTCGAGCGCACGATCAGCACCTGCCGCACGATGAAGCGGCGCCCCGCTTCTCCCGCCTGGTACGGATTGGCCTGCCGGTCGGTCACCCGCAGGCTGCCGAGCTGGGCCTGTGAGGTGTCGAGTCCCTGCCCAACCAGGAAGGCGCGGATCCTCTTCGTGGTCTCGTTGATGCTCGCCTGGGCCCGGACCAGGTCGTCGTCGGCCGCGACGAACGGGATCGGCCACAGCGCCAGGTCCGCCATCGCCTCCCGCTCGGCGACGCCCTTCACGCTCACGTAGCGATCCGCCAGCCGGGCGTCGGAGAACCCGCGCCCGATCGCCCCCCCGGCGAGGACAAGTCCAATTGCTACTATGGCAGCGACCCAGAGCGGAGTTCGAGTTGTGGTGTCAGCCATGAGACATCGAGACCTTGGAGACCTAGATAAACAGCGACGGCGTCGTCACCACGTACCGATCGAACTTCCCCGCCTCCACGTCGCTCAGGAAGAAGTTCACGAACGGGTCCATACGGAACCCGTGCTCGAAAAGATACTGGAGCGCGGCGCGGTTGATGAGCGGCGCCTCGACCCCGAATTCCTCGCCCTCCGCCACCGACTCCGCGTGGGACAGCATGGTGCCGATCGCCGCGGGATCGAGCGCCGCGAAGGGGCCCTGGTAGAGTCCCACGTAGCCGTAGCCCACCGGGCTGCCGTTTCTGAGGTAGACAAAGCCCTTCCGGGTCGACAGCAGCCAGCGATGGTCGGCGTCGCGGCGGAACCCCAGCACCTCGCGGTCGATCGACGCCAGCATCGCCAGTCCGTACGGGTCCGCGCTGATCGGCGCCGGCTCCAGGTCGCCGGTGTAGGGCGCGTCCCGTCTCGACCGGCTGAAGTGGTAGACCGGAAAGCGCGCCAGCATTCCCGCCTTGAGATATCGTGCCAGGGCGCGCGGGTCCTGGGTCGCGAGCAGCAGCCGGCCTCGTGCCCCTTCCGCCGGGAACACTCGCTCGAGCAGTCCGCGACCGATGCCGGCTGACTGCACGTCCGGACGCACGAAGAACTCGGTGAGCTGGCGAATCCCGTCGCGCAGCGTCGAGCGCGCATACCCGACGACCCGGCCCCCGTCTTCGGCGACCCACCATTTGTCCGCTGTGTTCGCGGCGTGCGTCATGATCGGCTCACGCTTCGCCCAGAGCTTTTCGATATCCTCGGCGCCCCCGGTGATGGTTTCCACCCCCAGGCGATCGCCGAGGTCGATCAGCGACGCGATGAACACCTCGAACACCGCGCGATTGTCGCCCGGAGTTCCTTGGCGGAGAGAGATTGTCACTGCCCGCCTGCCCGTCCGCCCGCCTGTCCGTTCGTCATGGCGTCCACACTGGCACCCTGCCTGGAG
>DATEOL010000300.1:0-2043 GCA_035274025.1 Gemmatimonadales bacterium
AGGGCGATCCGGTCCTTCACCGAGCCGCCGGGATTGGCGTATTCGGCCTTGCCATAGAGCGGCGTCCGGATCCCGGCGCCGACGCGGGACAGCCGAATGAGCGGCGTCCAGCCGATGGTATCCAGCACCGAATCGTAGGGACGAGGATGCGGGCGGGTCATGGCGTCGAGTCCGTTCTGCCGGGGTGGCGGAAGTGGATCGGCTGCAGGAACGTCATCGCGACCGGCCGGCCGTCCCGCCGGCCGGGGGCATAGCGGAGCTTCGGTGCGGCGGCGAGTGCGGCGGAGTCGAGTGCCGCATACCCGCTCGAGCGCTGGACGGTGCTCGATTCGGGGACGACCTGGCCTGCCGAATCGACGAACAACCGCAGCTCCACCGTTCCACTGATCCCCTGCATGAAAACCGCGGGTGGGTATTCGACGGCGGGCTCCCCAAGCGCCACGGGCGGGGATTGGTCATTCGCCCGGCCCTTGCCGCCCGATTCAGCGCACGCAATAAGGGCCAGCGCCAGGGCAGGGATACGAATTCGCATCACCGGGGAAAGTAGCTACTTCGTCACTTTCCTCTTGAGGTCGGCGAGGCGGTTGAGGGCATCCAGGGGTGTCATCCGGTCCAGGTCGAGTGCCCGCAGCTCCTCGAGCGCCGGGTCCGGCTTCGGGGGCAGGAACAACCCGAGCTGCTCGGGGTCGGGGGTCGGCGGGGCGCCGCCCGGTACGACGCGGTGTTCACCCTCGAGGGTGCCAAGGACCGCCTTGGCCCTGGCAACGACGGGGTCAGGAAGGCCCGCGAGCTGGGCGACGTGGATGCCGTAGCTCCGATCGGTTCCGCCGGCCTCGAGACGGTGCAGGAAGACGACGGTGTTTCCGGTCTCCCGCACCGCGACATTCAGGTTGCGCGCGTGCTCGAGGCGCTCGGGGAGCTGCATGAGCTCGTGATAGTGGGTCGCGAACATCGTCTTGCACCCGATGCGATCATGCAGGTGCTCGGTGACTGCCCAGGCGATCGCCACCCCGTCGTAGGTCGAGGTGCCGCGTCCGATCTCGTCGAGGAGGACCAGGCTCCGCGCTGTCGCATTGTGGAGGATCGCGCTGGTCTCGCTCATCTCCACCATGAAGGTCGACTGACCCTGCGCGAGGTTATCGCTGGCGCCCACCCGGGTGAACAGTCGGTCGATCGCGCCGATGCTCGCCGAGTCGGCGGGAACGAAGGCGCCGAGCTGCGCCAGGACGACACAGAGGCCGATCTGGCGGAGGATGGTCGACTTGCCGGCCATGTTGGGTCCGGTGACCAGGAAGACCCGCTCCGCGTCGGTGAACCGGACGTCGTTCGGCATGAAGGTCTCGCGGGCCATCAGCCGCTCGAGCACCGGGTGACGGCTCGCGACCAGCTCGAGGTCGAAGCCGTTGTCCACCGTGGGGCGGACGCACCGTTCCTGCTCCGCCACCTGGGCGAGACCGGTCCACACGTCGAGTCGCGCCAGCACGCCACTGGTCCGCTGGATTCGCGCGATCTGGTCGCCCACGCGGGTGCGAAGCCGCCCGAAGATCTCCGACTCCCGCTCGAGAAGGCGCTCCTCCGCGCTGAGGACCTTCGACTCGTACTCCTTGAGCTCGGGCGTGACGTAGCGCTCCGCGCCGGTGAGGGTCTGGCGTCGCTCATAGTCCCCAGGGACCCGGTTGCGATGCGCGTGGGTGACCTCGAGGAAGTAGCCGAAGACCTTGTTGTACCCGACCTTGAGCGACGGGATCCCGGTACGCTCCCGTTCCCGTTCCTGCAGCGCGGCGAGATACTGCTTTCCCCCGTCCCGAAGTGCGCGCAGCTCGTCGAGCTCGGTGTCGAAGCCGGCGCGAATGACACCGCCATCGGCGAGCGACACCGGCGGACGCTCGGCAAGCGCGGCCGAGAGTTCCCCGGTGAGATCGGCGAGAGGGTCGAACTGCGATTGCAGGGTTGTGAACGGCCCGCCGGCCCGTCCGCCCGCCAGCCCGTCAAGCGCGGCCGCCGCTTGCGGCAGCCGCGCGAATGAGTCCCGGAGCGCTCCCA
>DATEOL010000301.1:0-6917 GCA_035274025.1 Gemmatimonadales bacterium
ATCGAGAAGGGGAAGCTCGACCGCGGCTTCGCCCAGGCCGACCTGGTGGTGGAAGGCGAATACCGGACCGGTCACCAGGAACACGTATATATCGAAACCAATGCCGTCATCGCCGTGCCGGAGGATGGCGGGATCACGGTGCACGGCTCGATCCAGTGCCCCTACTACGTGCACCAGGCCCTGACGGTCCTGCTGGGCTCCGCAGTGAAGTTCGTTCGGGTCGTGCAGACCGAGACGGGCGGCGGGTTCGGCGGCAAGGAAGAGTATCCGTCGATGATCGCGGGCCACGCCGCGCTGCTCGCCCTCAAGTCGGGCCGCCCGGTCAAGCTGGTCTACGATCGCGCCGAGGACATGGTCGCGACGACCAAGCGTCACCCCGCGATCGTGCGCCATCGCACCGGGGTCCGCCGGGACGGGCGGATCACCGCCATGGATATCGAAGTCATCATGGACGGCGGGGCGTATGTCACCCTCTCGCCCGTGGTGCTCTCCCGCGGGACGCTTCACGCGACCGGCCCCTATCGCTGCAATCACGTGCGCATCGCGAGCCGAGCGATGTTGACCAACACGCCCCCGAATGGCGCCTTCCGCGGATTCGGCGCGCCCCAGACCGAGTTTGCCGCCGAAGTTCACATGGAGCGGATCGCGGCAGCGCTGGGGATGGATTCGGCGAGAGTCCGGGCGAAGAATCTCTTCCGGCCAGGCGACACGACCGCGACGGGGCAGGTGCTCGGCGAGGACACCGCCATCCGAGAGGTGATGCGCACCGCGCTTCGGAAATCGGGATACCACCGGAAGCGGCGCGCCTGGGCCGGGTCGAACAAGGGGATCGGGCTCGCGCTCTACTGGCACGGCTCGGGCTTCACCGGGAGCGGAGAGCTCAAGCTCGGCTCCCGGGCGACCGTCGAGCTGACCGCAACCGGAGTCCGGATCCTCACGTCCAGCACCGAGATCGGGCAGGGCACCCGCACGATGCACGCGCAGATCGTGGCCGACGCCCTTCGCATCCCTTATGAAGAGGTGGAAGTGGCGATGCCGGACACGGCAATCGTGCCCGACAGCGGCCCGACTGTCGCGTCGCGCACCTGCATGGTGGTCGGGAAGATCCTGGAGCGGGCGGCGCACGAGATCCGCGACCGGCTGGGTGAGCTCACGCCGGCGCAGTACTTCGAGCGTAATGGTCCGCTCTCGGTGACGAAGCAATACGAGCAGCCCGACTGGATCCAGTGGGACGAGGTAGCCTACCGCGGCGACGCCTACGCCACCTACGCGTGGGGGTGCGACGTCGCCGAAGTGGAGATCGACCGCGACACCTGGGAAGTGAAGCCTGCGCGGATCACCGTGGTGGCTGACATCGGAAAGGCGATCCATCCAGCCCTGGCGCGTGGACAGCTCGAGGGGGGCACCGGTCAGGGCGTCGGCTACGCGCTGCTCGAGCACGTGGTCATGAAAGACGGCCGCATGGCAAACGCGCAGCTCACCAACTACCTGATCCCAACCACCCTCGACACCCCGCGCATGGACGTGGTGATCCTGGAGCATCCGTACAGCGGCGGGCCTTTCGGCGCCAAGGGACTGGGCGAGCTGCCGATCGACGGCCCCGCACCGGCGATCGTGAATGCCATCCGGCACCTTGGCATCGATACGAGAGAGATCCCGGCCCTTCCCGAACAGGTCATGGAGGCCGCATGCGCTTCCACCTGAACGGGAACGAAGTATCGGTGGACGTGCCGCCAATGGCGCGACTGCTCGACGTCCTGCGCGAAGCGTGCGAGTTGCCAGGCACCAAGGAGGGATGTGGCGAGGGCGAGTGTGGCGCCTGCACCGTGCTCATCAACCGGGAAGCGGTCTGCTCCTGCCTGGTCCCCGCGGCACAGGCAGAGGGCACCAGCATCACCACCATCGAGGGGCTGGGCCAGGATCACGCGATGGCACGGGCCTTCATGGATGAAGTCGGCGCGCAGTGCGGGATCTGCACGCCGGGCATGATCATGACGGCGGTATCGCTGGGGCCCAAACCGAGCCTGGCCCGGATCCGGACCGGGCTCGCCGGCAATCTCTGTCGCTGCACCGGCTATGAGGCGATCTACCGCGCGGTGAGGAAGGCGACGTGAGGACGGCCGTCTCCACACTCGAGCTGCGGCAGCCCCGTTCACTCCGCGATGCCCTCGTCATGCTCGAAGAAGAGCCCGGGCTGATTCCGCTCGCCGGCGCGACCGATCTCTTTGTGGCGCTCAACGACGGAACGCTGCCGGGAAGACGGTTCCTCGATCTCTGGGGACTGAGCGCCCTCCGACGCATCTCCCTTCGGGATGACGTGCTCTCGATCGGCGCGCTCGCCACCTTCACCAGCATCGCGAGGTCACGCGCCGTGCGGGCCCGCGCCCCGATGCTCGCCGCGGCGGCGCTGCAGGTGGGCGGCATTCAGATCCAGAATCGGGCGACCATCGGGGGGAACATCGCGAATGGTTCTCCGGCCGGGGACTCATTGCCCGTCCTTTCCGCCCTCGACGCGCAGGTGGTGCTCGCGAGTGTGGACGACGAGAGGCGGGTGCGGTTCGCGGAGTATTTCACCGGTTACCGGAAGTCGGTGCGCGTCGCCAGCGAGCTGATCATCGCAGTGGAGATCGACACCCTGGAGGGGAAGCAATGGTTCCGGAAGGTCGGGACCCGCGCCGCGCAGGCCATCTCGAAAGTGGTGATCGCCGGGGTTCGCGCTCCGCGACCGCGCCTCGCGATCGGCAGCGCGGGCCCCACAGTGTTCCGGCTCACCCGCGTCGAGGAGGCGCTGGCGGCGGGACATTCCGTTGACGAGGCGGTGGAAATCCTCCAGCGGGAGATCTCACCCATCGACGACTTGCGGTCGTCCGCGGCCTACCGGAGACGCGTTGCGGGGAACCTGCTGCGGCGCTTCTGGGAAGACACTTCGAAATGACCGGGGCCGTTCGCAGCCGAAGGCTCGTCACGCCCGACGGTATGCGGCCTGGTACTCTCCTCTTCGATCGCGGGATCATCTCATCCATCGCACCGTGGGACCACATCGGGCCTGAAACGATCCAGGATGTCGGCGACGCGGTGGTCAGCCCGGCGCTGGTCGACACCCACGTGCACATCAACGAGCCGGGGCGAACGGACTGGGAGGGATTCTCCTTCGCGACCCAGGCGGCCGCCGCGGGCGGAGTGGCGACGCTCATCGATATGCCGCTCAACAGTGTGCCGCCCACGACCTCGGTCCCGTCGTTGCGGGAGAAGCGCGAGGCGGCCATCGGCCAGTGCGCGGTGGACGTGGGATTCCTCGCCGGTGTCGTCCCCGGAAACGCGAGGGAGCTGCGGCACCTCCAGCACGCGGGCGTGTTCGGGTTCAAGGCGTTCATGTGCGACTCCGGCGTCGCCGAGTTCCCGCCGGTATCGAACCCGGACCTGAGGCAGGCGCTGCTGATGCTCGCCAGCCTGGACGCGCTCCTGATGGTGCACGCCGAGGACCCGTCCCTCCTTCGCGCGATAGCAGGGACCGCCCGGCGGCACGAGGAATGGCTGGCAACCCGTCCCGCCTCCGCGGAGATGCGCGCGGTCGAGGACCTCATCGCCCTGGCTCGGGAATTCGGGGCCCGCATCCACGTCGTGCATGTCTCCGCGCCGGACACCGCGCGCCGGATCTCCGAGGCACGAGACCGGGGGGTGCGGATCACGGGCGAGACCTGTCCCCACTATCTCACCTTCTGCGCTGAGGAGATCCCCGAGGGCGCGACCGGGTACAAGTGCGCGCCACCGATCCGGAGCCGGGAATCACGCGAGGGTCTGTGGGACGCGCTCCGCCGCGACTGGATCGACGTGGTGGTGACGGACCACTCCCCCGTGCCGCCGAGCCTCAAGCTCCCTGAAGTCGGAGACTTCTTCGCGGCCTGGGGTGGCATCGCCTCGCTCCAGCTCCGGCTCCCGGCCGTCTGGACCAGCGCGCGGGAGCGCGGATTCACGATCGAGGATGTCGCCAGGTGGACCGCTGAGGCTCCGGCGCGCCTGGTCGGGCTCGAGGGTCGCAAAGGACGACTGGTTCCCGGCGCCGATGCCGACTTCGTCATCTGGCAGCCGGAGGAGGAATTCACCGTCGATGAGGCGGGGCTCCGCCATCGCCACAAGCTCACGCCCTGGCTGGGTCGACGCCTCGCGGGGGTGGTGGAAGCGACATACCTTCGGGGCGAGCCCGTGTTTCGCCGCGGTGAGCCCGATCCGCCGATGCGCGGGACGTTGATCGAACGGATGAACTCGTGACCGCTTTCACCGAGCTGGTGGACGTCGCCTCCGAGCGACTCGGCGCGCGCATCGTCGGATGCAACGACGAGTTCTTCGCGCCGGCCAGCGACCTGCTAAAGGTGTCCGAAGCGGTCTGGCGTGAAGCCGAGTACACCGATCGCGGCAAATGGATGGACGGCTGGGAGACCCGTCGCCGTCGGGGCCCCGGCCACGACTGGTGCATCATCCGGCTCGGCGTGCCGGCGCGGCTCCACGGCGTGGTGGTCGACACCAGTTTCTTCCGCGGCAACCAGCCCGACCGCTCTTCGATCGAGGCCGCGGAGACTACCGACGAAGCGGCCCTCGACGGCACCGCCGGGTGGACACCCATCATGGCGGAGACGACGCTCAAGCCCGATACCCGGCATCCGCTTCGCGTCGTGCACCAGGGCCGGGCGACCCACATCCGCTTCAACATTTTTCCCGACGGTGGCGTGGCCCGCCTTCGGGTCTTCGGCGAGCCGGCCCGGCATCCCGACCTCCGCCCCGGCGCGAGCGCGGACCTCGCGGCGCTCGAGAACGGCGCCCTCGTGGTTGGATGCAGCGACATGTCGTTCGGGAAGGTGCAGAACCTGATCTACCCCGGCCCCTCGACCCACATGGGCGATGGCTGGGAAACGCGGCGCCGGCGCGGACCCGGGAATGACTGGGCCGTGATCCGGCTCGCCGCGCCGGGCATGATCTCGCGGGTCGAGGTCGACACATTGCACTTCAAGGGAAACGCGCCGGAGAGCTGCTCGATCGAGGTCTGCAACGTAACGGGCGACGGATTGCGGGCGCCGGTCGACGGGACTGCATGGCGATCCCTCCTGCCACGAACCGCGCTCGCGCCGGATTCACAAGCCGCATTCGACGTGAAGGCGGACTCACCGGCGACTCATGCGAGGCTCGGCAACTATCCCGACGGCGGAATCGCGCGGCTCCGCTTGATCGGCGTCGTGAGCTGAATGTTGTCACTGGACGCGCTGAACTCGCTGCCGGAATCCGAGGCTTCGGATCGGCTTCACGAATGCGCCGGCTCTTCCCGCTGGGTCCGGCGCATGCTCAGGGCGCGACCGTTCCCTGATGTCGACACGCTGCTCAAGGCGGCCGACCGGGCATGGGAAGGTTCGAAACGGGCGGACTGGCTCGAGGCGTTCGCAGGCCATCCCCGGATCGGGGAACGCGCCGCGAGCGCATGGTCGAGGCAGGAACAGAGTGCGGCCCGTGACGCGGCGCGCCGGGTGAGCACCCGGATCGCGGAGCTCAACCGCGAATACGAGGAACGGTTCGGCCACATCTACATCGTGTGCGCGACGGGCAGGACCGGCGAAGAATTACTCGGCGACTTGCTTTCGCGCATGGGAAACGACGCCGAGCACGAGCTCCGGGTCGCCGCGCGGGAGCAGCAGAAGATCACCAGGCTCAGGCTCGAAGAACTGCTTCGCGTGGAGGAGCAATGATCCGCATCACCACCCACGTGCTGGACACCGCGCTCGGACGGCCGGCCGCGGGCCTCAAGGTGCGGCTCGACCGCGTCGATGACGGCAGGACCGAGGAGATCACCGCGGCGCGGACCGATGCCGAGGGACGGGTTCGCGACTGGTCACCCCAGCTCGTGGCACCGGGACGCTACCGGCTGGTGTTCGATACCGGCGAGTGGTTTCGCGCCGCGGGGCGGGAGTCGCTCTACCCCGAGGTGGTGATCCACGTGAACCTCGTCGAATCCGAACCGCACTACCACATCCCGCTGCTGCTCGCGCCGTTCGGATATTCCACCTACCGGGGGACCTGACCATGTCCCCCCGGCTGGCGTGGAACGGCTACGGCAAGGCGGCGGTCCGCCTGGTGAAGGTGGAGCGCAACGGGCCGGACCACGAGGTCCATGATTTCACCGTCGACGTCCAGATCCAGGGCGACTTCATCGAGGCCCACCTCGACGGGCTCAACGCGGCGGTGCTCCCCACCGACACAATGAAGAACGCGATCTATGCCCTGGCCCGGGAGTATCCGGTCGCGCCACCCGAGGCATTCGGCGCCAGGCTGGCCTGGCATTTCACCGGCGCGTGCCCCGCGGCCACCTCGGTGGGCATCACGATCACAGTCCATCCGTGGGAGCGGGTCGGGTCGACCGCCATGATCCGGAGCAGCACGGAACGCCGGGTTGCCGTCGTGACATTGGCGAGCGGCGGAACCGCCGTCGAGGCCGGCCTCGACGGGCTCGGCATGCTGCGGACCAGCGGCTCCGCCTTCGGCGGCTTCCTGCGCGACCACTACACGACGCTGGCAGACGCCAGCGACCGCCTGATGGCGACCGACGTGTCGTCGCGCTGGCGTTATGACCGGGCGCCGGAAGACTGGCAGGCAGCGTGGCGCGACGTCCGCGCCGCCCTGATCACGACGTTCAGCACCCACCAGTCGCAATCGGTGCAACAGACGCTCTACGCGATGGGTGTTGCCGCGCTCGAGGCTTGTGACGCCGTCTCGGAGATCCGGCTGGTACTTCCCAATCGGCACCACAACCTGGTCGACTTGAGCCCGTTCGGTCTGGACAATCCCGACCAGATCTACGTCGCGACGGCCGAGCCGTACGGCCGCATTGAAGCTGTCGTCGCCCGATAGACGGGCAGACGGGCAGACGGGCAGGC
>DATEOL010000302.1:0-5662 GCA_035274025.1 Gemmatimonadales bacterium
GCGCCCTCCAGGTCTGGCGAAACAGTACCCGCGACCGGCAGGAGGCTGTGGCGGCCTATCGACGGTTCCTGGCCCTGGGCGCCACAGCTCCGCTGCCCGAGCTCTACGGGGCGGCTGGCGCGGAGCTGATCTTCGACGCCAGGAGGATGGGGAACCTGGTCACGGCTGTGGAGACCGAAATCGAGTCGCTGCGCGCCAGGCTGCCGGCCTCGTCGGAGGTTGCGCGTTGATGGCCGGGCCGCGATGTTTGCCTCCGAACCAAGAACTATAGTACCTGAGGACCCAGGGACCGAAGCCGGTCTGCGGCTCACGGCTTACGGCTCACTGCTCACTGCTCACTGCTCACTGCTCACTGCACACGAGGGTTATGGCGAAAGAAGAAGGCATCGAAATGGAGGGCGTCGTGCAGGAGGTGCTTCCCGACCGGAACTACCGCGTCCTGCTCGACAACGGCCACACCATCCTGGCGTACGCGGCTGGGAAGATGAGCAAGTTCAAGATCCGCGTGCTCGAAGGAGATCGCGTGACCGTGGTGCTTTCGCCCTACGACCTGACCCGTGGACGGGTGGTCTATCGCCACAAGTAATCGAGCGGGTTTGCCGGACTGTCGGGAGACAAAAGCCGCGCCCACCGGGGCGCGGCTTCTGTTTTCCTGGCAGCTGGTAGCCGGCCGCTACTTCGCCTTGGTGACGTTCTCCGCCGCAGGACCCTTCTGGCCCTGCACCAGGTCAAACTCCACCCGGTCACCCTCGGAGAGGCTGCGGAAGCCATCCATCTTGATGGCCGAATGATGAACGAAGCAGTCCTTCTCTCCGTTCTCCGGGGTGATGAAGCCGAACCCCTTCGCGTCGTTGAACCACTTGACGGTACCGGTCGTGCGAGCCATAACCAGCGAACTCCATGGTGAGTTGGGATTTTTCCCCGCGCGGCGGAGTGCCTGCGGTGACTGGTGCGCGCGGGAGCTTCCCGCGGCACGAACACTTCATTGGTCCGCACATACGCGGACCCTTAGGTCGCGATGGTTCCCGGAGCTTCCTGCATGTAGTGGGGATTGATCGTGAGAATATGTGAACCGCACTCCAATCCGTCAAGCACCCGGCGTACTGGGGCCTCTCCCCAGCAATCTGTTTGCCATGCCGCTCCAGAAGGGCGTATCCGGGGTGTCGGTATTCGCGGCGGCCGCCGCGTAGGTCAGCGCCTGGTAGAATTCGTTGGCACTGGCGTAGCGCTGGTCCGGGTCGGACCGCACGGCGCGCTCCAATACCCGCGCCAGCGGCTCGCCGACGTCGGGCCGTTCGGCCAGCAGGTCCGGCAGGCGGTTGGTGGTCTGTTTGGCAAGGATCTCCGCAACATGCCGACCGGTAAACGGCGGCCTGCCGAGCAGCGCGTAGAAGGCGACTGCGGCGAGGCTGTAGAGGTCGGTGCGCTGGTCCACCTTTTCGCCGAGCAGCTGTTCCGGGCTCGCGAACTGGGGCGTGCCGCTCTGGCTCGTCGCGCCGCCGAAGCGGCCCGCGCCACGCAGCGCGAGGGCGAGGCCGAAGTCGGTGATCTTGAGTGAGCCGGCGGAGTCGAGGAGCATGTTCTCGGGCTTGATGTCACGATGCACCAGCCCGGCTGCGTGCGCTTCGGCCAGCGCGCTCAGAGCCTCGCGCAACAGCTCCAGCACGTGCTCGCGCGGCAGCGCGCCACCCCGCTCGACCAGCTGGGCCAGGTTCGGTCCCTCCACCAGCTCCATGGTGTACCAGATGAGACCGTAGCGCCCCCCGATGTCGTAGATGTCGACCACGTTCGGGTGCCGGAGCCTCGCGGCGAGCTGCGCCTCCCGGCGAAACCGCTCGACCGCCGCCGGCTCCCGCGTGAGCACCGGCTCCAGCACCTTGAGCGCGACGATCCGCTCGAGGTGGAGGTCGCGCACCCGGTAGACCCGCCCGAAGCCGCCGCGGCCGAGCTCCGCGAGCAGCTCGTAGTCGTCACCCAGCGCGCGACGCATCCGCTTTTCCCAGTGCTCGGTGGATTCGAACAGGGTGTCCTGCTGCGGACTCCCGATGTAGACGGCCTGGCTCGCCACGTCCCCGGCCTCGGAGGCGAAGTCCTCGTACATCTCCCATGCCGTGATGTAGCGCTTCCAGGGATCGGGCTGCATGGCGCGCGCGAAGAGCCGATCGAAGACCTGCGGGGCCGCCGGGCGCAGCGTGGTTGGCGGAACGATGGCGCTCGGATCGATCGCCGGTTCCTGGCCGGTGAGCGCGTAGTAGAAAATCGCGGCCGCGGTGTACACGTCGCTCGCCGCGTCGCCGGTCTGCCCTTCGCGGACTTCGGGCGCCATGAAGGCGAGCTCGCTGCTCCGCTCGTGCGGCGGGATGAAGGGCAGGGTAAAGCTCGAGTGGCGGAGGTCGGTCAGGGTGCCTCGTCCCGACGGCCCCACGATGAGCGAAGACGGGAGGATCCGTCGGATGATGACGCCGCGCGAATGCGCGTGCTCCAGCGCTCCGAGGAGACCGCGGGCCAGTACGTGCACCAGGGGGATCGGGCGCGGACCTCGCTTCACCGCGTCACGCAGGCCTTCGCCCTCGATCCAGTTGCCGAGCCGCCAGGCGAAATCGCCCGAGCTGCCCACGTCGTACACGTGCCGGATGGCGGGGTGATCGAGCTGCGCGAGCGCTTCCGCCTCGAGGAGGAACCAGGCCCGCGCCTCGTCCGAGGACCAGAGGTTGACCCGAACGCTGACCTGCCGCTTGAGCAGCGCGTCGAATCCGATGAACAGGAGGCGATCGGGGGAGCGCGCCACCAGACGGTCGATCCGGTATCGCGCACCTACGGCCGCATCGACCCGCGCGGTCAGCGCGGTGTCGTCCTCACCGGTCGGGATCTGTGTCTTCGACGGTGTTCCGTCCGCTGCGCTTGGCACGGTAGAGTGCCGCGTCGGCCGCGGCGAGGAGGGCTGAGACGGATTCGCCGTCGCGGGGCGACTCGGCCAGGCCGATGCTCACGGTCGCCTGGCCGAACTCGGGATGCGACGTGTTGAACTGCTCCAGGCCGGTGCGGAATCGGCTGGCGAAGATGCGGGCCTCTTCCAGCGAGGTCATCGGCAGGATCACCAGGAACTCATCGCCGCCGATCCGCCCGGCCACGTCCAGGGTGCGCACGTGCTGGTGCAGCAGCTCGCCGATGTGGACCAGGTAGCGGTCGCCCGCGGCGTGGCCCAGCGTGTCGTTGATGAGCTTGAAGCGATCGAGGTCCACCAGCGCGATGGTGGTGCGCACCTGGTGCCGCACCGAGCGCGAGATCTCCGCTTCGAGCCGCTCCTCGATCGCGCGACGGTTGAAGAGGCCGGTGAGGCCGTCGGTGGTCGCGGCCGAGTGGAGTCGCTCCACCAGCTCGGCATTCTTGAGCGCGATGCCCGCCGCGAGCGCGAGGGTGCTGGAGAGCTCACGCTCCGGCCGGCCGTACGCCTTGCCGTTGATCCGCGGTCCGAGAAGCAGCATCGCCAGGCGCTCGCCGCCGGCGTCGAGCGGTACCACCAGCTCGGTGCCGGTTGGGACGACGGACGCGACGCCGACTTCACCCGGCGTGGTCACCGGGGAGCCCGCCGGCAGGGTGCGATCGAGCGACCGGGCCTCGATCGGCTCGAAAGTGGTCCCCTCGCCGAGCGAGCGGCTGTGCGCCGGCTCGTAGCGGCCCTCGACCGGCCGGAGCAGGACCGCCCACCAGGCGAAGAAGACCTCGGACATGAAGTCGAGGACGAGGTGCTGGGTCTCTTCGGTCGAGTGCACCGAGGCGAGGAGGCGCACGACCTGGCGCAGGGCACGAAGTTGAAAGGCCGCGTCATCGAGCGCGGCCTGTCGTTCCAGCAGAACACTTCGGAGCTCGAGCGCGACGTTGAGCCCGAAGCAGAGATGGCCCATCGACGGGCGGACCAGCTCGGCGATGTCCGGCATGGTGTGCAGGACGATCTCGGTCTCGCCGCTCCGACAGCGAAAGACTTCGCCGGCATCCGCGAACTGGAGCGTGTCAGGACCGACGCGCGCGGTTCCCGAGGGCGCCGTCACCGTGAGCCAGATCGAGTCGTGGCCGCACGAACGCACCAGGGCATCCCGGCAGCGCTCGTACAACTCCACTTCGCTGCGGGCCTGATGACACGCCGCGGCGATGGCACTCGACAGCCCTCCCAACAGGGAGGGAACGGCTTTGGACATGGGGGCGGAAGATAATGAACCATCTGGCCATCTGGCGATCCAAGTGATCTGGCGGTCGATCGCGAGATCGCCAGATCGCCAGATCGCGAGATCGCAAGATGGTCAGGGAATTCCCAGGTACTTGTGGGTCTGCAGCGAGAGTCTCCACTTCGGGTGCGACATGCAGTACTCGACGGCGAGCCGGGTGTTGCGTTCCCGGTCGGGGCCGTCCATCGGCTGAAGCAGGAAATGGCGGAACTCGAAGTCCTCGAAGGCCTCGGGTGGAGCATCGGGCTGCGGATAGACCAGCTTGAGTTCATCTCCCTTGCGAACCACGGTGGTCGAGCCCGCTTTCGGGCTCATGCAGATCCAGTCGATGCCGGGTGCGAGCGCGGTCGTGCCATTGGTCTCGATGGCGACTTCGAACCCCCGGGCGTGGAATGCCTCGACCAGGGCGGCATCGAGCTGCAGCGCGGGCTCACCGCCGGTGCACACGATGTACTTGTGGCCCATGTCGGCCGGCCACGTCGCGTCGGCGGCAAGGGCGAGGTCCTGGGGCCCGGCGAACTTCCCCCCGCCCGGACCGTCGGTCCCGATGAAATCGGTATCACAGAACTGACAGATGGCGTGATGCCGGTCCTGTTCCCGCCCCGTCCACAGGTTGCATCCCGCGAATCGGCAGAACACCGCGGATCGGCCGGCCTGCATCCCCTCGCCCTGCAGGGTGTAGTAGATCTCCTTGACCGCGTAGCTCACGGGCGCGCCCCGGGGCGGTATCGCGCGGGATCACTGGCACCGGCCGCCGCGAAACCATTCAAGCGAAGAACGCAGGCATCGCACGCGCCGCACGCGGCGCCGTCGCGGTCGGGCTGGTAGCAGGAAATCGTGAGTCCGTAGTCCACCCCCAGGCCCAGGCCGCGACGGATGATCTCAGCCTTGCCGAGGGCGATGAGGGGGGCGTGAATGGAAAGCGGCGCCCCTTCCACACCGGCGCGAGTCGCCAACCTCCCCATCCGTTCGAACGCCGCGATGTACTCCGGACGGCAGTCGGGATAGCCGCTGTAATCGATCGCGTTGACACCGATGAAAATGTCGGAGGCCCCGAGGACTTCAGCCCAGGCGAGCGCGAGGGAGAGAAAAACGGTGTTGCGCGCCGGGACGTACGTCGCGGGAATCTCTCCAGCCATGTCGTCGGGGGAGCGATGGGTCGGAACCGGGATACCATCGGCGGTGAGGGCGGAACCCCCGAACTGGGCGAGGTCGATCGTGACTTCGCGATGTTCCGCCGCGCCCAGTGCCCGTGCCACCCGGCGCGCGGCCTCGATCTCCACCTCATGGCGCTGGCCATAGCGGAAGCTCAGGGCGTGCGTCTCGTACCCCTCCGCATTGGCGATGGCGAGGACCGTGGCGGAGTCGAGACCGCCCGACAACAGAACGACCGCGCGCGTCACTGGCTTCGTCATTTGAGCTTGGTCATTTGCCTGGCA